>JAZQSI010000079.1:0-10044 GCA_045629985.1 Eubacteriales bacterium | reverse complement strand
CATTGTCTTTTCTCCTTTTTTAATTATTGAGTTTACATTATAACATATAAATTTTTTCTTTGCAATCTTTTTCCAATATATTTTCAATATTTCTGCATAAAAATAGAGGGCGGCACCGTGAGATGACCGCCCTGTTTTGATTATTTATTTAATTCTCGGAAGGCTCGCCGCCGCAACAGACTGCCCTACACGTCTTGCTTTTTCGTCAGGAATATGAAGTTCTATCTTTTCCGCAATCTCCGGAAATTCAATCGCAAGAACCTCGTTTGCCTTTGAAAGAAGGATGCTACCTCCCTTTCCGCTCGTTACACGTCCCATAATGAGAACATGCTTTATGTCATAGAACATTGAGTAGTAAGCTATGGTGTATCCGAAATACGTGCCGATTGTGTCGTAGATATCAGCCGCACGGGCATCATCTGCTTCCATAAGCTTCTGAACCACCTTGAGCTTCTCTGCAGGAGAAAGCTTCTCGTCAAGCTCGATGCCTGCCGCAGGTGCAAGCTTTATAACCGCATCCTGCGAGAAATACTTGACGCCGCAACCGTAGTCACCGCTCCACTCGTCAACCATTGCGTTCTTGTTGAAATCAACCGGAACAAACGCAAGCTCATTGAGCCATCCCGTAATGTTTCCGTCACTGTCAACATAACCTGCCGCTTCGCTCGTACCCATCGCAACGCCGAGAACGTTATTGTCTTCAAGACTCATAGCACCTGCAAGAGCAGTTACGTCTCCGTCATTTGCAACTTCAACAGGAACATCGCCAATCTCTTTTGCAACATCAAGATACATAGTCTTTACGTGCTTTTCAAAGTCCTCATCGGATACCTTGAGAAAAAGAGACGCAACCATAATTCTGTTGTTTATATAAACACCTGCAGAAGAAACACCGATAGCGTCAACTCTCGGCATATAGGATGCTGCAGTCTTCATCGCGGAGAGGATCCCTTCATAATGATACTTCGGGTCACTCTCAAGCTTCGGAAACCACACAACCTCTTCGGAGTAAACCGTTTCACCGTCAACCACAGCAGAGACCTTACGGTCACTTCCACCTGCATCAAAGCCGATGCGGCAACCGTCAAGATGGCGACCGACAGGTGAAGATACATCGTTTTCAGCGGGAGCGTCTACCACATTTTCTACATATACAACTTCAAACTCCGTTTCATACACGCGTGACATAAATCCACGGTCAAACTCACGCGCACCCCCTGGCTTGTAATCAGCCGAAATGCGTTCATATATATATTCCGAGCCTGCGATGTATATTTTATAGCCGCCCTTTGCCCAGAGAAGTGTCTTTATGATTCGCTCGACAACTGCGTAGTTTTCTTCGTCGTGGCCTGTGTTTTCTTCGAAAATATCAAGCTTATAAGTCGCAATGAGACCGTTATTTCTCTCAACGCAGATAACAAGCTCCTGTGAATCCGACTCCGCAACTTTCTTTTTGAAGTCAGAAATTACTTTTACCATGGGCATAAATCCCGGATCCAATTTTGCTATCACTTTCATTCTCCTTTTCCTTCGTCTTATCAAAGCAAGTTGGTAATCACATAAAAAGAATACTATATTTTCAAGCAAATTGCAACCGTCTTGCATTCTTTTTTGCAAATCGAACTTTACAGTAAATGCAAAAATGAATATTTTTTCATTTTGGGGTTAAAATCGGTTTATCTGATTTTCATAAAAGGCAGGTGGCTTAAAATGCTCGTTTCCAATGTTATGAAACAAAATGTCGTTTATCTCGACCCTGACGACACGGTTGCTCGTGCGGCACGTCTTCTCTCCCGCCACAACATCGGTTCAATCCCGGTCTGTTCAAAAGACGGCAAACTCCGTGGATTTGTCACCGACCGCGACATTGCAATACGCTGTGTCGCATTTGACAACCCTCCCGAAGAAACAAAGCTCCGCGAAATTATGACGCGCGGAGTGGTGACAGTTTCACCTGAGGACGATACATCCAAAGCTCTGAAACTTATGGCAGACGAGCAGATACGCCGTCTCCCCGTCGTTGACCGGAACCGACTTGTCGGGATGCTCTCCCTATCAGACCTTGCCATAAGAAACTCCTATGATTCCGAAATTTCAAAGGCACTTTCGGAAATCTCCACTCCTAACAACAGATACCATAGAAAATAGCCTGATTCGCCGTGATTTTCTGATTTTTTCAAGAAATCACGGCGAATTTCTCCAGTGGGAAAAATTTTGTCACAAAGCCTCTTTATCCCTTGTAACAATTGTAATAATATGTTATAATATCATCAGATAATTATATATTTATATTAAATTTCAAGATATTACTTCGGAGGCTCTGATGGTCGAGTTTGTTACTAAAGAAACACTTAAAGAATACGAAGAGTTCGTGTCTTCTCACCCGAAAGGTCATTTTCTCCAGTCGTATGACTGGGGAAAGCAGAAACCCGAATGGGTCTGGGAAGGATTGTTTGTCAGAAACGATGAGGGCGCTATCTGCGGTGCGATGTCGGTTCTCATCCGACGTGCCCCCGCTCTCCCCTACACGATTATGTACGGTGCACGTGCTCCGGTATGTGACATTCACGACGAAAAAGTCCTAGCCGAGCTTATGGACGGTGCAAAGGCTCTTGCAAAAAAACACCGAGCTTATTGCCTTAAGCTTGATCCTGATGTTCTTATTTCCGATGACGAGTTTCCTGAAATAATGAAGCGTCTCGGCTTTAAGCGTCGCGACACAGGAAAGAACTTTTCCGGCATTCAGCCCCGCTTTGTCTTCAGACTTGACATTGAAGGCAAGAGCGAAGATGAGATCATGGCACTCTTCCACTCCAAAACGCGCTATAATATCCGCGTTGCAGAGCGAAAAGGCGTTGAAGTCCGACTCTGCGGAAAGGAAGCAGTTGCAGACTTCTCACGAATCATGCTCGAAACAGGCGTGCGAGACGGATTTGTCGTCAGAAACGCAGACTATTTTGAAAATATGCTTGATAACCTTGGTGAAAACTGCCGACTTTACATGGCATATTCAGAGGGCGTTCCGATAGCCGGAACTCTTGCTATCCACTACGGTGACAAGGTCTGGTATCTTTACGGCGCCTCTTCAAACGAGCACAGAAACCTCATGCCGAACTATCTCCTACAGTGGACGATGATAAAATGGGCAGCAGAGCTCGGATGCAGAATTTATGACTTCCGCGGTGTTTCGGGCGATATTTCGGAGGATAACCCGCTTTACGGTCTCTACCGCTTCAAAAAAGGCTTCAACGGAGACTTCTGCGAGTTCATAGGCGAATTTGATTTTGTTTTCAATAAACCTCTTAACTTCATCATCGAAAAGGGCGAATTTGTTTTCAGAAAGCTCCGCAAAATGCTCTTTATGTTAAAAAACCGCAAGTAAAAATAAAGAAAGGCTTTCGGGAAAGATATGAATTCTTTTGTTATTGAGCGCGAAAAAATAAAGAAAAACAAAGATGTTATATTTGAGCGCGCAGGAGAGAGCACCGTTATAGCAGTTGTCAAAGGCAACGGATACGGTTTTGGCCTCTCGGAGTATATCTCTCTGCTTTATGAATCGGGGATCCGTTTCTTTGCCGTGACTGACCCCGCGGATGCTCTTAAAATCCGCGAACTTTGCCACGAGAACGCCGAAATCCTTATGCTCCGCTCAACTTCACTTCCGGATGAGATTGCATCTCTTATTGATAACAGCATAATTCTCACCATTGGTTCGCTTGAGGCGGCAGTTGCAACGAACAAAATTGCACTTTCAAAGAACACAGTTGCCAAGGTTCACGTAAAGCTTGATACCGGTATGGGAAGATACGGTTTTGACCCCAACGACATTGAGACGATTTATTCGGCATTCACAAACTTCCCTTCTCTTGAGCCTTGCGGTCTTTTCACTCATCTCACCTCTGCTTTCAAAAGCAAGAAAGTCACAGAAGCACAAATTGCATCCCTCGACAAGGTAAAAGAAGAGCTTATCGCACGAGGCATTGACTGCGGCACAGTTCACTTTGCAAACTCTTCTTACCTCTTCAAATTTCACGGACCGTACGGCGACGCTGTAAGGATTGGCTCTGCATTTACGGGGCGCATCCCCTGCAAGGTAAGAAAAAACAGACTTATGAGAGTTGGCCATATTGAGAGCAACATCTGCGAGTTGCGTTGGCTTACTCCCGGTTCAAAAGTCGGGTACAGCGGTGCATACACTGCAAAGAAAGCTACCCGAATCGCAATTCTCCCAATCGGATATGCTGACGGCATACACGTTGAAAAAGCACGCGATACATATCGCATACGCGACGTCTTCTTCTACATTCTTTCAGACATCAAAAAGATGCTTTCAAGAAAACACATTTTTGCAACAATCAACGGAAGCCGCGCCCGCATTCTCGGTCATATTGGTATGACACACACGGTTTGCGACGTAACCGACATTCCCTGCAACATTGGCGACATAGCTACGTTTGAAATCAACCCAATCTATGTTTCGCCGGAAATTCACCGCGAATTTATTTAGTGAAGCGGCAGTTTCCTACAATACGGAGTCTGCTTCAAATATAAATCCAGGAGGTACTTCATTATGAAAATGATCATGGCTATCATCAACGCAGACGACGCCAATACCGTCGTTTCCAACCTTACAAAGGCAGGTTTTTCAAGCACAAAACTTGCAACAACCGGCGGATTCCTCAAAACCGGTAATACCACAATCCTTATCGGTATTGAAGACGAGAAGCTTCCGGATGTCCTCGAGATAATCAAAAAGCATTCACACAGCAGAAAGCAGCTTGTTCCCGCTACATCCGAGTTCAGCATCGGTATGATTCCGGCAGTTCCTGTTGAAATCACAGTCGGCGGAGCTACCATCTTCGTTATGGACGTTTCCCACTTTGAAAAAATCTGACAATGAATTTTGAAGGTTTTTACGGCAATGAGCGCGCAAAGAATTACATAACGTCAGCCTTTGCGCGCAATGCCTTTCCTCACGCACTCCTTATTGCAGGCGATCGCGGAATCGGAAAGAAAACGCTCGCCTCAATAATTGCAAAGGCACTCGTCTGCAGCGGCGAAAATCCCCCCTGCGGCAAGTGTGATTCCTGCGCAAAAGCAGAACGCGGCATTCATCCCGATATACAGATTCTCGGTTGCGACTCCTCTTCCATCAAGGTTGACCCGATTCGCGATCTTAAACGTGATGCCCTTTTGCGCCCGAACGATGCCGACAGGAAGGTCTATATCATAAACAATGCCGGCTCAATGACTCACGAGGCCCAGGATGCATTTCTTAAAATTCTGGAAGAGCCGCCATCCTTTACTTTCTTTATCTTGCTGTGTGGAAGCTACAGCGACCTTTTGCCCACCATAGTTTCAAGAACCTCTCATATTTCACTTTCGCCGCTGAACGATGCCGATATGATGAAGATCATACGAGAAAAGCTTCCTGAAATTTCCGAAGCTGATGCACATAAACTCATCAGGGAAAGTGACGGGGTGTGCTCTTTCCTCGCAGAAGCGCCAAATGCAGAGGCACTTGAAAACGCACAAGCAATCGCAGAGGCAATTTGTTCGTCTGATGAATTTGAACTCTACAAAGCATTTTCTCTTCTTGAAAAAGCAGGAAGAGATTTGCTTCTTGCAACACTGGACGAGCTCATCGTCATTTTACGCGACTGCCTCGTGCTTTCTTCACACGCAGAAAGCCGTGCGCTATCCCCTCTCCCGAAAAGCCTTTCAGAACGGATTTCTAAACTTTTGTCTCCGTCAAAATGTGCCGCACTCATTGAGCATATTCTCGATGCAAAAGCATCCTCAAAAAGAAACATTGGCGTTGCACACATCATCGGAGAGCTTATTTGCAAATTTGCACAGACCACTGCATAATTTTCTTAATTTTTGCTTATACTGCCGCAAAAGCGGCGTTGAAAGGATAGATTTATTTGAAAGAAATTATTGGTATCCGATTCCGCGATGGCGGAAAAGTATATTCATTCGACCCTGTCGATTTTGCCCTCAAAGCAAACGACAAGGTTGTCGTTGAAACTGCCAGAGGAGCAGAGCTCGGAACTGTTGCAGAAGAAAGGCACAGCGTTCCTGAAGAAACGCTTGTTGCTCCCCTGCGCCGCGTTCTTCGCATTGCTACTGATGCAGACATCAAGACCGCTTCAGAACTTCGCGAAAAAGAAAAAGCGGCGGTTATCACCTGTCAGAACAAAATCGAAGCTCATAACCTTGAAATGAAGGTTATAAACGCAGAGTTTTCTTTTGACGGATCTAAAATCATATTCTACTTCACAGCAGACGGAAGAATTGACTTCAGAAACCTCGTAAAAGACCTGGCCGCAGTCTTCCGCACACGAATCGAGCTCCGTCAGATTGGTGTGCGCGATGAAGCTAAAATGCTTGGCGGTCTTGGCATCTGCGGTCGCCCTTTCTGTTGTTCAAGCTTTCTTGACGACTTCCAGCCTGTTTCCATCAAGATGGCAAAGGAGCAAAATCTTTCTCTCAATCAGGCCAAGATTTCAGGAACCTGCGGACGACTTATGTGCTGTCTCAAGTATGAGCAGGAGGCTTACGAGGACCTTATAAAGACAACTCCGAAAGTCGGCCTCGAGGTCTCAACGCCTGCAGGCGACGGTGTAGTCTCTGATGTCAGCCTTCTTACCGGAAAGCTTCGCGTTAAGTTTGAAGACGGCGATGCTGTATCTTTCAAGACGTTTGACAAGAGCGAGGTTTCTCCGAAGCACGCTCGAGGGGAAATTTGCCCCCACAAAAAGAACTTCAAGAAGCAGGAAAAAGCCCCTGCAAACGACTCTGCAGAGGCTTAATACCGGCAATATTCAAAACTATATTTATCTGTAATATCTTCTTCTGCGGTTTTTGCGGCGTCGATTATATCTTATGACGTATATTATATATGCCGCAATCACAATCAGAAGCACTCCAAGAACGATAAATGCCATTGGGCTCTTTATAAATCTGCCGACAGCATTTATTGCATATGCAATTATCGAGCGGTCAACATCGTCGGCGGCAACGAGATTCAATGTTTCATATTCCTTGCCGTCGTACTTTATTGTTACTGTTCCAATTGCATCGCCCTTTTTGACGGGAGCTGTGAGCTCAGTCTGAGTGCTTGTCACGAGTTCGACCTTAGATTCGTCATAATCTTTCGGCATAAGAACTTCATAATCCCTTTCCGTATGCGCTACAACGTAGTCACGGTCCTTTCCGCACTCGACATGAACCTCGCACACTGCCTGCGACGACAAGAGAAGTGTCGCATATTTGAAGTTTTCAAATCCCCAAACAAGCAGTTTCTTGCTTTCGACAAAATGCCCCTTTTTACCCGTTTCTTCATCTTTTGTCGCACCAAGCACTACGGAAATGAGTTCCTTTCCGCCATACTCTGCACTTGCAACAAGACAAAGACCTGCAGGGGTTGTGCTTCCGGTTTTCATACCGTTGGCTCTTGAATATATGTATCCAAGCTCTTTGTATCTCGATATGAGTGAATTTGTAGTGAAGAAGAACCTCTCCTCTGATATGTTCGTGGCAGGAATTGTAGCCTTGTCCATTCCGTAGATTTCACGAAGTCTCGGATGCTTTCTGACTTCCATTGCAATAATCGCAACATCTCGAGCAGTAGTATAGTGATCATCATCGTGAAGACCGTTTGTATTCGCAAAATGAGTTCCGGTAAGCCCAAGCTCAGCCGCGCGGCTGTTCATAAGCTCAACAAAAGCATCAACACTTCCCGACACGCGCTCAGCAAGAATGTTTGCAGCTTCATTTGCACTTGCAACAAGGAGACATATGACGAGATTGTCCACCGACATTTTCTCCCCCGCCTTAATGCCTACGCTGCTTCCGGCATCAGAGAGACCTTCAAACGCACTTTTGTTTGCAACAATCTCTTCTGACCAGTCAGGCACATTCTCCGCAACAAGAAGCGCAGTCATAAGCTTTGTTATACTTGCAGGATACTGCTTCGTATCCGCATTTTCAGAATATATCTCATGTCCGTCAGTTGCATCAATCAGTATGGACGCCTTTGAGTTGATATCTATACTCTCAATTGCACCCGCAAAGACGGTAAGACAAACGACACACGCAAGAAACATTGAAACCGATTTTATTAACCTGCTCATTTTTCTCCCTCTCTTTTTTTGATAGATTAATTATAGCAGATTATTTAAACTTACACAACACCAAAGATATGAAAGGAGTGTTTTTATATGAAGCTGTCGCGCTACGAAACCTTTCTTGGTATTGCCACGCTGCTCTTCATCATCGTCGCACTCCTTATATCAGCTTTACCGAAGACGAACTCCATTATTGTCGGTACCCCTGACATTGAAGTAACCCCGTATCTCATAAACGTCAACACCGCAGATCGGGATGAACTTGATATTCTCGACGGTATAGGCCCTGCCATTGCCGAGAGAATTATTGAGTATCGCAAAAATAACGGTCCGTTTGAAAGTGCCGATGAACTCACTGAAATTTCCGGCATAGGTCCTTCAACTATTGCAAACATCAGAGATTACATAGAATTTTAAAGAAAGAAGAGGAGAATTAATATGAGAATACTTGTTGCCGATGATGAAAAGATTATCGTTAAAGGGATAAAATTTAATCTTGAAAACGAAGGTTTTGAGGTTGAGACTGCTTATAACGGTGAAGAGGCTCTTGAGATTATCAAGAACGTTCACCTTGACCTTGTTATTCTCGACCTTATGATGCCGAAGCTTGATGGTCTCGAAGCATGCAGGCGCATAAGGGAATTTTCTACCGTTCCGATTATTATGCTCACGGCAAAGAGCGAGGACACCGACAAGCTCCTCGGCTTTGAATACGGCGCTGATGACTATCTCACAAAGCCTTTCAACATCCTTGAGCTCAAATCGCGTGTCCGTGCTATCCTCAGACGTTCAGGCTCATCTTCCTCAAAATTCAAGAATACTCGCCTTATCTGCGATGCTCTCATTATCGACACAGAGCAGAGAAATGTCTATATTGACGGCAACCCCGTCCAGCTCACCGCAAAGGAATTTGACCTTGTTGAGCTTATGATGAGAAACCCCGGAAGGGTTTACAGCAGAGATAACCTTCTCAACATCGTATGGGGGTATGAGTATCCCGGCGACATGAGAACTGTTGATGTGCACATCAGAAGGCTCCGTGAAAAACTTGAGTCTAATCCTGCAAAGCCCGAGTATATTCTCACTAAATGGGGAGTTGGATACTATTTTAAAGCATAGTTTTAAATTCAAAAAATTATTTTCGAGTATGTCTTCGAAGGTATTCTTTGTTTGTTGCATTGCGGCATTAGTTATGATTTCCGTCTATGTTTACACCGTTTATTCAGAAGTTACTTCGTCGACACTCTCGCTTAAAGAAGCCGAGCTTCAGGAAATATCTTCTGACCTTTCTGACCTTCTCGCACAACCTGAAGCGGTGTCGCAGACAAAGCTCGCTTCCCTTTCACGTCAAAAATGCAGAATCCTTGTTACCGACGACTCGCTCAAGGTTACATGTGACTCATCGGATATAGAAAATCTGACATCAAAAACCCTGGTGATTCCGGCAACTCTTTCTGCACTCAGGGGCGAGACGGAATTTGAAAGCAAGTTTGTTTCAAACAGTCTTGAGAGCGTGCTGTCTGCGCCAATCGTCCGCGACGGAAACATCGTCGGAACTTTTCTCATCATTGACAATGACCTTGAGATATATAAAATTCCGAGGAAAGCACGAACTTCCCTCTTTGTTTCTTCTCTCATCGCTCTTGTAGTTTTCCTTTTGATTTTTGCCCTCGTTGCTTATGTTTTGAAGCATAGAATTTCGAAAATTCTCTACATGATGAAAACTTCTCGCACAGAGCTTAACACAGAACACATCCCGAATTATTTTCGCGATGAGATTTCTCCTGTTATTGACGAGTTCAACAGCATTTACGACCAGCTTAATTACGTTCAGCAGATGCGCCGAGCATTCGTCTCAGATGCTTCCCCCGAGCTCCGCACCCCGCTTTCGGCAATCAAACTTCTCTGTGAA
>JAZQSI010000078.1:0-5871 GCA_045629985.1 Eubacteriales bacterium | reverse complement strand
CAGAGAATTTCGTTTTTCATTTCGTTGAGCATTGATATAACGGACTTTGGTGCATATTCCTTCGGAAGATTGTTTCGCGGTCCGTGATAGAGAATGTCGCCAAGGAGAAGAAGTTTTGTTCCGAGTTCTCTTTTATAAGCGGACACGAGCTTTTCGCAGTATTCTGCAGAGCCGTGAATATCAGAGGCTATTACCCATTTCATTGTTTGTTTTCTCCTTTATGCAGTGTATAAGTTTTTTAAAAGAGCGATTTCCTCGGCATATCCCGGAAGTTCGTTCGGGGTTTCGAGGAAGAAGGGAAGTTGAGAAAGCTTCGGGTGATTTATTACATTCCTGAATGTCTCGACACCGAGATAACCTTCGCCTATTTTTGCATGGCGGTCCTTGTGGCTTTCATAACCGTGGAGTGAGTCGTTTAAATGGATCGCCTTTAAACGGTCGAGGCCAACGATTTTATCAAATTCTGAAAGCACACCGTCAAGGTTGTTTTTTATATCATAGCCCGCGTCAAAAATGTGGCAGGTATCAAGGCAAACTCCGATTTTGTCGCTGTGTTTAACCTTGTCGATGATAGCGCGGAGTTCTGCGAAATTACCGCCTACTTCGCTTCCTTTTCCAGCCATGGTTTCAAGGAGAACCGTAGTGGTCTGGTCGGGCTTTATAATCTCGTTTAAAAGCTCTGCAATAAGCTCGATTCCGGCATCTGTGCCCTGGCCTACGTGTGAGCCGGGATGGAAGTTGTAAAGGTTTCCTGGGGTTTGTTCAAGACGAGCAATGTCATCGCTCATAGCGAGTCTGGCAAAGTCTCGTATTTTAGCGTCTTTTGAAGCTGCGTTGAGTGTGTATGGAGCGTGCGCGAGAATTGTTTTTATTCCGTTCTCGTCAGCGAATTTAAGGAAAGCGGAAATGTCATCCGAATCAAGCGGTTTTGCCGCACCGCCGCGCGGGTTTCGCGTGAAAAACTGAAATGTATTCGCGCCGATTGAGAGCGCGGTCTCGCCCATAGCGAGATATCCTTTTGAAGAGGAAAGGTGGCATCCTATATTAAGCATAATATTCTCCTTTTCTTTGATGAAATAATTATAACATATAAAAAGAAAGAGAGCAAGAATATTGCTCTCTTTTTGATGTAATTATGCAAGCGGAACAGCATAGTTATTACCGTCTTTTGTAATGTAAAGAATGTTGTTTGCGAGAAGGAATGTGTGCTCTGCATTTGCTGTAGTAAAAGTACTTGTTACCATGGTGTCGTCGAAGAAAATATCGTTCTCGGGGAATTCGAGCGCGGTTTCGTTTCTCGACTTTGGAATAAATCCAAAACGGCCTTCCTTTACGTCATGGGCGAGGATGTGGTATTCGCCTTCCGGAACCCAAACCTGAACTGCATATCCGCCGGTGATGCGGCGGGAAGCAAGCATCATTTTTGACTCGTTGTTGATTTTGAGTGTAAAACGGTAGGAGTCTGAATGCTGACCGTATCTTACTGTATATTCATAGTTGTTTACTGTGCCGCCTTCTTCTTTTTTTGCTGTGACAATCCATGAGTTTTCAACATCAAGCTGGGAAATGTCGATGTTTGAGAATCCGTTTTCCCTCATAAGTTTTTTTGTTGTAATACTCGGTGCGATTTCCATGATGTAGGAAAGAGCGAGGAATTCGTCGGAACCGATAGCGTATTTATTTGCCTCAACGGGAACCCATGCAGACGAATCGGAAAAACCGACAACAGCAGAGTACATATCGCTACAGATTGAAGCACGGAGCGAGTTCATCTGGTTGTACGAGTCGGCAAGGGAGAGTGTGTTATCATATGTAAAAAGCGCGGAAGGGTCAAGTGGAGTGGGTTGGACGTCAACCGTTGCCGGGGCTGTTCCTGAGAGATATTCAGGCTCGTTGTCGCACGAGGCAAGAGAGAAAACCATAATCAGTGCAAATATCAAAAAGGAAATTCTCTTTATCATAAATAACCTCCTGTTTCATTAAAATTATAAATTATATTATAACTGCAAAATATAATTATTGCAATAGAAAATAGCTTAAAATTATTTTGTGTTTCTTGCATTAAAAAGGAAGAAAAGTAAAAACTAAACAAAAATGCAAGGGAGAAAAAATATGAGCCGCAGAGTTCTTGTAAGAGCAATATCGTTTATCGCCGCCGCGCTTATTCTCAGCGTGGTACTAAACATTCAGAATGTGAGGCGTGCAAAGAGATATGAGCAGGTGATATCTGACAGCTATTATTATGCGTTTTCGGAGATTGTTTCAGGAATCACAAAGATGGACTATGCGCTTGAAAAGTGTGCGTGTTCGGCGGATTCTGCAATGATCGCCTCGCTTTGCGGTGAGATTTTCTGTCAGGCAGAGACGGTGTCACATGCGCTTTCGCGGCTGCCGATCCACGAGCTTTCTCTTGAGAATACAACGGAGTTTATCTCGCAAACGGGAGATTTTGCATACTACGTATTAAAAAAAGCGGCAGAAGGCGAGCGAATAGGTGAAGAGGAGAGAAAAACTATTGTAAGGCTTTCGGAAGGAACGGGAGATATTGCGCAGAATCTTCGAAGAATATCGAGCAGGATTGAGAACGAAAAGCTTGATATAGCAACGATAGATTACGGGGACGAAGAAAACGAGGGAATATCGGATATCAAAGAGCTTGAACGAGAGTTCTCTGAATATCCCGTGCTTGTATATGACGGCCCGTTTTCAGACGAGACAGAGGGTGAAAAAGAATATCTCGCAGAGCTTTCTGATATGGGTGAGAGTGAGCTTTTAGAGCGTGCGGCACGTTTTCTCGGAACGGAAAAAGAAAACCTGCGACGCGACGGCGAGTGGGATGACGGTGGCATAAAGGTTATAACGTTTACCGACGGAGAGCGATATGTGGATATAACCGTGCGCGGTGGTCTTGTTTATAAGAGTGTCTCGCGAAGACATGAGAAAGGAAAGGGGCTGACGGTTGGTGAGGGTATAGCAACGGCGAAGAAGCTTCTTGGTGAACTTGGGTACAAGGATGTTGCGGAAACATACCATACTGCGTATGATGACTATCTCGTTATAAATTTCGCAAGCGAAAAAGATGGGGTAATGGTTTATCCGGACCTTATAAAGATAAGCGTATCGCTCGCGGACGGAAGTGTGCTGAACTTCGATGGTGCAGGATATATAAAAAATCATTCGGAGAGAGAAATTCGTAACATTACAAGTGATGAAGCACGTGCAAGGGAAAAGGTGTCAGAAGAGCTTAAGATACTTTCGTATTCGCCTGCCATTATCCCGCGCGATGGGAAAGGAGAGGTGCTTGCGCACGAGTTTAAATGTGAAATGGCGAGTGGGGGGCATTGCATAGTTTATATCAATGCAGATACTTTGCATGAAGAGCGAATTTTGATTCTTATAGAGGATGAAAACGGAACTCTTGCAATGTAAAAAGAATACGCCGTGTAAGCAGTTGTTTACACGGCGTATTCTTTTGTGCATTTTGCGAATAAATAGGCGAAAAAAACGTTGAGAAATCAAAAACTAAATCGTTTTATAAAAAAAGTAAAAAAATATCAAAAAAACTGCAAAAAAATTATGTACATATTTTATATATAAGTGGCTTAAAAAACTGAAAGTTACAATATAATGTAATTTTTAACTAAAAAAAGAAAAAGGATGGCAAAACTGTGCAATTTTGAGGGTTGAAAAATGTCGCAAAGATTGTTATAATAATAACAATCACATAAAGAGGTTAAAAACCGAAATGCTTCCGCGTCGACGATATACAGTCGGGGCGGGATTAGTGATGTCTTAAAACAGTAAGTACAACTGATTAAATAGGGGGCGAAATTATGAAGTTAAGTTATTTCCCTGGGTGCACGCTTAAGAACAAAGCAAAAGATCTTGACGTTTGGGCAAGACGTTCTGCCGAGGCTCTTGGAATCACCCTTGAAGAAATAAACGAGTGGCAGTGCTGCGGTGGTGTTTTCACAACTGCAAACGACGAAGTAGCTACGAAGCTTTCCTCTGTCCGCGCGCTTAAGGCGGCAAAGGCAGAAGGTCAGGCTCTTGTTACTGTATGCTCTGCTTGCCACAACGTCATCAAACAGACAAACCACGCTATGAAGGATGAGGCTTTCGCATCAAAGGTCAACCGCTATATGGGCGAGGAGCCGTATGAGGGCGATTGCGAGGTTTACCATTACCTCGAAATGCTTCGTGACCTTGTAGGTTTTGACAAGCTTCGAGAGAAGGTTACGAACCCGCTTTCGGGAAAGAAGATTGCACCGTACTATGGATGCCTTCTCCTCAGACCGAACGGCGTTATGCAGATGGATGATCCTGAAAATCCGAAGATTATGGAAGACTTCATCCGCGCAATAGGAGCAGAGCCTGTTTATTATGCAGCTCGCAACGAATGCTGCGGCGGTTACATTGCTCTTGAGAGCCCCGAGCTTGCGAAGAAGAGAAGCAACGCGGTTTCCGACGGTGCTGCGGCAAACGGAGCAGAAATGCTTGTTACTGCTTGCCCGCTTTGCAAGTACAATCTTGTTAAGAACGGATCTCAGATTCCGGTTATTTATTTCACGGAGCTTCTTGCTGAAGCCCTCGGAGTAAAGGAGGATATCGATGAGTAAGAACGAACTTTTAAAAGAAGAGCTTATTCGCATCAGCGGTACAAACCCGTCAAAGTGTATGCGTTGCGGTAAGTGTTCTGCTACATGCCCTGCATACGATGAGATGGAATACCATCCGCATCAGTTTGTCAGCATGGTAGAGAACGGTGACATTGAGCCGCTTCTCAATTCTGACTCTCTTTATAAGTGCCTCACTTGTTTTGCTTGCCTTGAAAGATGTCCTCGTTCCGTAGAGCCGGCAAAGCTTGTTGAAGCAGTCCGTCTTGCGGCAGTCCGCAAGCAGGGCAACAATCACCTTAAGGCAAATATGATTCCTGATATGCTTGACGACGATATGCCGCAGCAGGCTCTCGTCAGCGCATTCAGAAAATACACGAAGTAAGGGGGTAGGACAGATGCAGAGAATAGGCGTTTTTGTATGTTGGTGCGGAAGTAACATCGCCGGTACGGTTGACGTTCAGGCTGTTTCCGATGCACTTGCAAAAGAACAGAATGTAGTTTTTTCTACTAACTATCAGTACATGTGCTCTCAGGCAGGACAGAACATGATCATTGAGTCTGTAAAAGAGCATAACCTTACGGGCATCGTCATCTGCTCATGCTCACCGCGTATGCATGAAGCAACATTCCGTAAGACAGCAGCTGCTGCAGGTCTTAACCCGTACATGGTAGAAATCGCAAACATCCGTGAGCAGTGCTCATGGGTTCATAAAGAAATGGAAATCGGTACCGAGAAGGCCATCATCCTCGGCCGTGCAGCTATCGCAAAGGTTAACCTCAACGCTCCGCTTACTCCGGGTGAGTCTCCGGTTACGAAGCGTGCGCTCGTCATCGGCGGTGGTATTGCAGGTATCCAGACTGCTCTCGATATTGCAGATGCAGGGTTCCCGGTTGACATCGTTGAAACAAAGCCGACAATCGGCGGTAAGATGGCTCAGATTGACAAGACGTTCCCGACACTCGACTGTGCGGCATGTATCCTCACTCCGAAGATGGTTGATGTTGCTCAGAACGAGAACATCCGAATCTTCTCTTACAGTGAAGTTGAAGATGTTACGGGTTTTGTCGGTAACTTCGACGTCAAGATCAGAAAGAAAGCGCGTTACGTCAAGGAAGACGTCTGCACAGGTTGCGGAGCTTGCCTTGAGAAGTGCCCGATGAAGAAGGTTCCGAACGAGTTCAACCTTAACATGGACAACCGCTCGGCAATTTACATTCCGTTTGCACAGGCTGTTCCGAAGGTTGCGACCAT
>JAZQSI010000077.1:0-6836 GCA_045629985.1 Eubacteriales bacterium | reverse complement strand
GACCCCTATAATGCTAACGTAAACTTTACCGGTCCTGTTGATGACCGCGATGCAGTTGTTGTTATCAACACCTATGGCGGTTATTCCGAACAGATGACATACAATCTCCTCTCCCGTATTCTCAAGGCTGATGTCACTAAGGATAAGGTTGTAAACATTGATGATATTACTGAAATTGAAAAAGTAATTGCAGAACAGAACAAATAACTGAAGGCATATTCGCAGAAACGGTCTCCGTTTCTTTCTGAGACGGGGACCGTTTTAACAGTTAAAGGAGTTTATAATGAAAAAGATATTATCTATTCTTCTTATCGCGTCCCTGCTCCTGTCTTTTGTTGTGCCTGCTTTTGCCGCGTCATCTGACGATGTTACGCTGAAGCATATTCTTACCTGCAACGGACAAAGCATTTACACAGCAGTTCCCGGTGAGGAAATAACCGTTGTCCTCACTCTCAAATCGTCAGACGGTAACCCGTTTGACATAAAAAACATTCAATCTGAAGTTGCATACGATACCGACCTTTTCGAGCTTGCAGATGACACTGATGTAACAATCGCTCCTGCATCCGCAAAAAACGAATGGATTGCTACCGAAGACAAACATTATTCCTACAGAGTTTTTGCCTGCCGTGCAATATTCCCGAATACGCAGGAGGGTCTCCTGCATTGTGCCGAAACTCAGGTAATCGCACAGTACACTCTGAAGGTCAAAGATACCGCAAAAAATGGTGATTCCGGCTTTGTTAAAAGCCTTGTAGGCCGTGATGTCAATGTCTACGGTCCTGACCTTGAAGCTTACGGCGAATCTGCAAGCGACCTTACAGTCGTAATCGGAGCTCCCGCGGTTACGCATACGATAACCTATATGAACGGAAACAATGAGTTTTCAACCGTTGATGTTTCTGATAAGGCAACTATCATAAATGCCCCGTCTCCTGAGAACGGACTTGTCTTTCTCGGTTGGGAGGACGAAAACGGAAAGCTCTGGCAACCGGGCGAAAATTATACCCCGAATGCAGATACAACATTTACCGCAAAATGGAGTGTCCCCATAAAACACTACACCCTTGAGTTCAATTCAAATGGAGGAAGTGCGATAGATTCTCTTTCGAAGCCTGCAGGCACTGTTATTGCCCTCTCACAGTATATCACCACGCGCTCCGGATACTCGTTTGGAGGTTGGTATTCAGATGCCTCTCTCTCAAACCGTGTAACAAGTATAACACTCAACGAAAATAATACCGTTTATGCAAAATGGGAAGCAACCACACAACCTCCCACAACCGGCGGTGGCGGTCCTGCCGTCACAATGCATACGATCCACTTTGAAACATTGGGCGGAAGCGTCATTTCTTCTTCAGAAAAAATCGAGAACACGACAGTTGACCTTTCAAAATATATCCCCACAAAGAGCGGTTTTGTCTTTGCCGGTTGGTATCTCGACCCGTCTTTGACCGAAAAAGTTGAGACAATCAAAATCACCAAAGACGTTACGCTCTATGCAAAGTGGATTGAGAGTGACGAGAATATTGAGGTTAAACCCAACTACAAACCCGACATTCTCACAGATGATCACTACGCATATATTATGGGACGTGAGGATGGGATGATACACCCTCAGGCTAACCTTACCAGAGCCGAAGCCGCAACTATCTTCTTCCGTTTGCTTGATGAAGACGTCCGCGCAGAGGCTATTACAAAAACAAATTCTTTCGATGACGTAAACGACAGCGATTGGTTCAACACCTCCGTCTCAACGCTTACACATCTCGGAATTCTCAACGGACGTAACGAAAAAAGCTTTGCTCCGCAGTCATCCATCACCCGCGCAGAGCTTACTACAATCGTTGCGCGACTCTCCGATGCCGATTATAACGGTAGCCCGCTCTTCTCAGATATAAACGTTCACTGGGCAAAAGAATACATAAACACTGCAGCTTCAATCGGCTGGGTAAACGGAAACAACGGTCTCTTCCGTCCCGATGACAACATTACAAGAGCCGAAGTTATGACGCTCATAAATCGCGTACTTAACCGTCAGCCCGAATCTGAAACTGACCTCCTCCCCGATATGATCGCATGGAAAGATAACTCCGACAAGAGCGCGTGGTACTATCTCGCAGTCTGCGAAGCTACCAACAGCCACGACTTTGAAATGAAGGAAGACGGCATTCACGAAAGATGGACAAGACTCACTCCTTCCCCCGATTGGAGTTCTCTCGAAAAGTAAAATACTCGCACACGTAATACACATACAAAAAGAATAATCATATGGAGAAGAAAAACCTATGCAACATGTGCAAAACGGGACAGACCTCATTGCAACTTGATAAAAGCTCTCCCTTTTGCCCATATATAAATTGTCATAACGGAGAAACCTGCTCGTTGTATGAACCTCTTACAGAGGAAGAGCAGACTCTTCCCGAAAGTAAAAAGCCTTAAAACTACCCCCACTTTGGAAAAAGAACCTTGTCGCCATTTTTAGTTGCGACAAGGTTCTTTTTCATTCTCTTCTATTGTCTTATTTCATTTTTTCTGTTAAAATATATATCAAACGATAACGTTTGCGGTCTGAAGTCGAACTACCTTTGATAGATCGGAAAGCGACATCTCGACCTGGGTTCCTATCTTTCCTGCGCTGAAAACAATCGTCTCGCAACTCTCTGCACTCTCGTGGACAGTTGTCCGAAGCTGTTTCTTCATGCCTATTGGCGAGCATCCGCCGTGAACGTATCCAACTGTCGGCAGAAGCAGTTTTGACGGGAGCATTTCAATCGACTTCTCTCCTACGCTCGATGCCGCGCGCTTTAAGTCAAGCTCCTCGGCAACAGGAATCATAAACACATAATTATTTCCGCTCTTTCCGACCGTTACAAGCGTTTTGAATACGCATTCACACGGCTTTCCTATAATTTCTGCAACCTCGACACCGGGTATCGCACCGTCACTTTCATAATAGTGCGGTGTATACGGAACTTTTGCTCGGTCGAGCGTTCTCATTACATTTGTCTTTTCCATTTCTAACTTCTCCTTTGATTAAATTTTATCATATATAAGGAGAAATCGCAACAGAAGGGAGCTTTTTTATGAAAAAAACCGTTCTTGTTACAGGCGCATCGCGTGGCATTGGCTTCTGCATCGCAGAAACTTTTGCAAGGCGCGGCTATAACGTTTTCGCGACATACAACAAAACTGAGGACACCCTCCCTGCCCTTTCGGAAAAACTTTCGGCAGAAGGCTTCTCTCTCACGCCCGTTTTCTGCGATGTATCTGATGAGATGAGCATCAAGGCTCTTTTTGATACCGTCGGTGAGCTCAATATTCTCATAAACAACGCAGGCGTTGCAGGTTTCTCACTTCTCTCTGACATAACTTCAAGTGAATGGGACCGAATGATTGACACAAACTTAAAGTCCGTCTTTCTCATGTCTCGCGAGGCATCAAAGAGTATGATTCGCAAACAAAGCGGTAAGATAATAAACATCTCCTCTGTCTGGGGGATTGTCGGTGCTTCGTGCGAGAGCCACTATTCTGCTTCAAAAGCAGGTGTCATCGGCTTTACGCGTGCCCTCGCAAAGGAGCTGGGGCCCTCCGGAATATGCGTAAACTGCATCGCTCCCGGCGTTATAGAAACAGAAATGAACGCGCACCTCTCCACTGAGGATATGGCAGTTCTTTGCGAAGAAACCCCGCTCGGCAGAATCGGAAAACCCGCGGATGTTGCACACGCCGCTCTGTTCTTTGCAGAAGCAGACTTCGTAACGGGTGAAACCCTCTCCGTCGGCGGCGGGTTCGGAATGTAGACAACCACCAGATATTTTTCAGAGGTGAATTACATGAATCCTATATGGAAAAGAAAATACATACTCCGCACAAGTGATTTTGACAAATTTAACCGAATCAAGCCCTCTGCCGTGCTGGAGCTTTTTCAGGATGCTGCGGGGCTTCACGCCGAAGAACTCGGTGTTGGCTTCGACGGTATGTCAGGAAGCTCACAGCTATGGGTGCTTACGCGTACAAAATTCAGAATCGTCGCAGAAGCAAAAAATCATCAGACAGTTATTGTCAAAACCTGGCCGCTCAAGCCGGGAAGACTTATTCACCGCAGAGAATGTTGCATTGAGGATGAATGCGGAACTCCGATTATTGTCGGAAGCTCTGAGTGGGTTGTAATCGACAGTGAAAGCAGACGCCCTATTTCAGCTCCTGAACTTTATTCTCTTGGAGAAGATTTCTGCACGGATATTATGTGTGAGGAAAAGCTTGCAAAAGTTCCCGGATTCGAAGAAACTGAATCTGCATACACCGTCAATCCAGGCTTCAGCGAAATAGACACGAACAATCACGTAAACAACACAAAGTATGCAAATTTCGTGTTGGATGCAATTTCTCCATCATCTGAAGACGTTTTGAAATCAATACAGATTGATTACCGCAAAGAGGTTCTTGAAGGCACACAGCTCGACATCTATTACAAAATAGAAGATCACGAAATTCTCGCAAAAGGTCTCAACAACAGTGGTGAAACAATGTTCGCCTGCAAACTTGAATACTTATAATAACAAAAAAGAGAAGTCTTTCGACTTCTCTTTTTCATCTTTTATGCTATATTCTTGCAACGCCTGTCTTGCGGGCAGCTTCAGCAACTGCAGCTGCAACAGCCGGAGCAACAGCCGGATCTGTCGGCTCAATGATAATGCGGTCAGGACGGAGATCCTTCTCGTCGATGAGGTTCGCAATAGCATAAGCTGCTGCAACCTTCATCTCATCGTTGATATCACTTGCGCGTACGTCAAGCGCACCGCGGAAGATACCCGGGAATGCGAGGAGGTTGTTGATCTGGTTCGGGAAGTCCGAACGGCCTGTACCGACAACTGCCGCACCTGCAGCGATTGCTTCGTCCGGGAAGATTTCCGGAGTCGGGTTTGACATAACAAATACCATCGGGTCTTTGTTCATTGAACGAACCATATCCTGAGTGATGATACCCGGACCTGAAAGACCGAAGACAACGTCAGCACCGACCATGACATCAGCAAGGCTGCCTGCAACCTTGTTCTTGTTTGTAATCTTTGCCATAGCTTCTTTTTCCGCATTGAGACCGTCGCGACCTTCGTAGATTGCGCCCTTTCGGTCACAGAGGATAACTTCCTTGAGACCGAGAGCCATAAGAAGACGTGTAACAGCGATAGCAGCAGCACCTGCACCCGAAACAACAGCCTTAAGGTCACCGATATTCTTCTTTGTAAGACGGCAAGCGCCAATCATAGCAGCAGCAGAAACAACAGCTGTACCGTGCTGGTCATCGTGGAAAATCGGAATGTCGCAAACTTCCTTGAGCTTGCGCTCAATCTCGAAACAACGCGGAGCTGCAATATCTTCGAGGTTGATACCACCGAATGAGCCTGCAAGGAGAGAAATCGTCTTTACGATTTCGTCAACATCCTTTGAGCGAACACAAAGCGGGAAAGCGTCAACATTACCGAACGCCTTGAAGAGAACACACTTGCCCTCCATAACCGGCATACCTGCTTCAGGACCGATGTCACCGAGACCGAGAACAGCGGTACCGTCAGTAACAACTGCAACGAGGTTTCCGCGGCGTGTGTACTTATAGCTGAGGTCAACATTTTCGCTGATTTTAAGGCACGGTTCTGCAACACCCGGAGTGTAAGCAACCGAAAGGTCATCCTTTGTTGCAACGGGGCAACGGCAAGTAACTTCAATCTTACCCTGCCACTTTTCGTGGTCAATAAGTGCCTGCTTCTTGTAATCCATTTTTAGTATCTTCCTTTCAAAGCACAAGATGTGCTATTAATTCCGTATGATATTATAACATTTTGTGTCTGTGCAATCAATGTAAGCAATAACCAAAAAATTGTTCCTTTTTTGTATATTTTGCCAATTATTCTTTGCATCGCACATATTATTATCTCCTCGAAAGTATATTTATATAACATTCGCAATGAGGTGAAGTTATGAAATATATCCGACAAACTGCTTTTCTTTTATTTGCATCACTTACCGTTATCTTTCATACAGTTTTGCCAATCAGCAACATCCCCGCTTCGAATCTCGACGATGCCATTGCACTTCCCATTCTTATGTACCATCAGGTGCTCGATCTTCAGCCAAAGCTTGGCAAATATGTAATTTCAACAAAGGAGCTTGAGGATGACCTAAGACTTCTTTCAGATCTTGGTTATGAAACCGTGACGATTTCTGACCTCATAGATTTTTGCGACGGAAAACGGAAGCTACCGAAAAAGCCCGTTATGCTTACCTTTGACGACGGCTATCAGACAGACTATTTAAACGTCTTCCCGCTTCTCAAAAAGTACAATATGAAAGGCGTTTTTTCGGTTGTAGGCACATATACAGAAAGATATTCCACTCCCGACATTGACAAACACATAAACTACGCTCACCTATCCTGGGAAGAAATCTCCGAAATGCGGAAGTCCGGTCTCTGTGAATTTCAGAATCATTCCTACAATATGCACTCTCTTATCGCACGCCACGGCTGTCTCAAGATAAACGGTGAGAGTAACGACCATTACAAGGCTATTATGCACGATGACCTCGCCCACTCACAAAGCCTTTTTGAAAAGGAATTCGGGGCAACTCCTCTGTGCTTTACGTACCCTTACGGTGGAACAAACGACACCCTCCGCGAGCTTCTTCCTGAACACGGTTTTAAAGCAAGCCTTGGCACGTACGAAGAAATAAATCTTCTGACGGGAGATAAAAACGAGCTTTTTGATCTCAAACGATATAACCGTGCGCATGGTCGCGATATTTTAAAAATTCTCAAAAAAGCAGAAAAGGCGGGATAA
>JAZQSI010000076.1:0-1845 GCA_045629985.1 Eubacteriales bacterium | reverse complement strand
GAGGGCGCGCTTTCTGCAATAGAATATTTTAAAGAAAAAGGCGTCAAAGTATCGCTCGGTCATTCGGGTGCGACATATGCCGAAGCTGCAGCAGGATTTGAGGCAGGCGGAAGTATTGCCGTTCACACATACAACGCAATGCGCGGGCTCAACCACCGCGAGCCGGGTTTTCTCGGCGCAAGCCTGATTGCAGATGAAGCTTTTGGCGAGATAATCTGTGACTTTCTCCACGTTGCGCCCGAAGCGGTAAAGATTGCGCTCCGCTGTAAGGGACGCGACAAAATCGTGTTTATAACCGATTCAATAGTAACGGCAGGTCTTCCTGACGGAGAGTATCTATCAGGGGCGCTTCCGGTTACTGTCAAGGATGGCGTTGCGAGAGCGCATAACGGTGCGCTTGCAGGCTCATCGCTCCGCATAAACCGCGCTTTTGGAAATGTTGTCGAAACATTGGGAGTATCGGTAGAGGATGCTATGCTCGGCGTTACGAAAAACCCTGCCGAAGCTCTCGGTATGTATGATGAAATTGGTTCGATAGATGTTGGCAAGCGTGCGCACCTTACGGTGCTTGACGAAAAGTTCAATGTCGTTATGACAATCGTAAACGGAAATGTTGTTTACAGAGCCTGATTTTTGTTGACAAAAAGATATTTTGAGGAATATAATATAAAAATGAGATAAAAATAATAAGGTAGGTGAGAATAATGGACGCAGGCGGTAGTAGAAGCACATCTGATGGGCGAAGTTTTGGCGCCGTTTGGCGTTCGTTATTTCTTGTTGCAATAAAATAGCTTTGTGGCAAGGTCTTTGCCCTTGTATTGTGCCTTTGCTTCCTAAAATCACGAAAAGGAGGAAAGGAATTTATGGGAGAGACATCCGCTTCACTTGAAAAAACAATACTTGCACTTCTCGAAGAACGGAAATATCCGACACTCAGAGATGTGCTCAATACCATGGCTCCTGCGGATATAGCGATTTTGCTCGATGAGGTTCCGCGCGAGCGCATGCCACTGCTTTTCAGACTTCTCACAAAGGAACTTGCGGCTGAAACTTTTGTTGAAATGGATACCGACCTTCAGGAGATTCTTATAAAAGGATTTTCAGACAGCGAGCTTAAGGAAGTTGTTGACGAGCTTTATGTTGGCGATGCGGTTGACATCGTTGAAGAAATGCCGGCAAATGTCGTAAGACGAATTCTCCGTCAGGCAGATCCTGATATGAGAAAAATGATAAACGAAATCCTCAAATATCCCGATGACTCTGCAGGAAGCCTTATGACGACGGAGTATGTTAACTTCCGTCCGGATACCACGGTTTCGGAAGCGATACTTCACCTTCGCCGCGCAGGCGTTGATAAGGAAACAATATACACCTGCTACGTCACGGAGCGTGACCGTAAGCTTACGGGTATCGTTACTGTTCGCCGTCTTCTTATGGCAGACGATGAGGTGGAGATTCGCGATATTATGGAGGAAAACGTTCTTTCGGTAAACACACTTGATGACCGAGAGGATGTTGCAAACCAGTTTGCCAAATACGGTCTTCTTGCGCTTCCTGTCGTTGATAACGAAAAACGCCTTGTCGGTATCATCACAATCGACGATGCTATCGAGGTTATCCGAGAAGAGGCAACGGAAGATATCGAGAAGATGGCGGCTATTACTCCGTCGGATAAGCCGTATCTCAAAACCAGCGCGTTCGAGCTTTTTAAGGCGAGAATCCCGTGGCTTATGCTCCTTATGCTGTCTTCGGCATTCACGAGTCTTATCATAACGAGGTTTGAATCAGCCCTTGCGGCAACGGGCATACTTGCCGCATACATCCCGATGCTTATGGGCACGGGCG
>JAZQSI010000075.1:0-2983 GCA_045629985.1 Eubacteriales bacterium | reverse complement strand
GAGATTGAATAATCAATCCCGACTGAGTAGTGTCGGAGCAGCCGCGTGCGGCCTTTCCTTCAGCGGAAAGGATGCAATGCAACAAACTATTCTTTACAACGGCAGTAAGGTTGTAGTCAGCAAGGAAGTCGCAGAATTTTTAGAGCAAGAAAGACGGAGAGAACAAGCAGAGGAGCGTAGTGACAGACGGCATAAAGATTATACAGATCTTGAAACGGCCCAAACACTGATCCGCTACAATGTTTTTGAAGATCCCATTCTGAACGAAGTTATTCGTAAGGATACTTTGGAACGGCTCAGGAAAGTTATAAGTAACCTTGATGATGAATCACGGTGGCTGATAGAGCTGCATTATTTTAAAGAGCGTTCGCTAACGGCGACGGCTGAGTTCTTTGGAATAACTAAACAAGCACTCTCAAAGCGCCACGCCGAACTGCTAAAAAAGATGCGGAAATCTATGGAAACATAGGTTTCCGTATTTTTTTATAAAAATTTTTGCGTTTTTGGTTTACAAAGTTGTTTTGAGTGTCCTCATATATGAGAGCACTTTTTGGAGCATAGATCTCACTGTGGTTTTCGTCTGATGCATTCCAATGTGCTCTCAATATTTTTGAAAGGCGGTGTTATAATGAAACACAAAAACTTTTTTATGGTTCCGAATTCAATTTTTGAATTGGAACTAAAGCCGCGAGAGCTTGCAGTCTACTGCTGCCTTCTGAAATATTGTGATGAGGATATGACCTGCTATCCGTCCCGCAGTACCATCGGCAAGGATTGTTGCATCGACGAATGTACGGTTGACAAAGCCCTCGGCGGACTAATTCAAAAAGGATTGGTTCAAAAATCCTCACGCTATTTTACGGACGGCGCAAGAGATTCCAATCTCTATACGGTTGCAAGTTTGATTGAAACGGTATAGCGGATAATTTCCTTTGGGGATGTGGTAAATCTCTATATAAACAAGACCCAGAGAATAAGACCCAAGATATACAACAGAAAAGAAGAAATATATAGGTATTTCGGGGAGGAAAATGCTTTCTTTTCTTTCTGCTGTAGGGGCAAAAAAATCGGATGATGAGCCGTCCGATTTTAGTTGCAGGAATAAGCGTAGGGGTTGCAAAGGCACCCCAACGCATTCACTTCGGACGGCAATGCCGACCGTTTGGGGCTTTGTTGCGATTTTGCAAATAGGGGTCGTAATTAGCGATGTTTGTGAAATTAGGCGTCGCTATTACGGAAACCGCCCCGATTTACCCCGTATTTGAACGGGGTTATGGCGGTGAAAACGCCATTTTAGAGAAGAATATTTGATCCGGTACGGAAAGGAGAAAACACGTATGAATATGAGAAATTACTTTACAATGTTCAAAAATGAACCTGACGTTTTAACCGTACCGGACGTGATCCGCTTACTTCGAATGGGTAAGAATACGGTTTATAAATTATTAAGAGAAGGTGCAATCGGCAGCATCAAGCAGGGCAAGAAAATTATTGTTCCTAAGGTATGTTTGGTTGAGTTTCTGACCGACTCTGGCAATTATCGGACTCCGTCCCCGACAGTCCCGAATAATCTCTGGACTTGTGAAGAGTGTTGTGATAGTGTTGGTGTTGCCCGAGAAACCCAAAGAGAATTACAAAAGAAAGGAGCGTGAGTAAATGAAACGAATCACAGGTAGACTTACCGAGAAAAACAAAAAGTGGTATGCGGTCATAAATCTATATGACACCGAAGGTAAGCGCAAGGAAAAGTGGATGGGTCTGAACCTTGACACCACAAGAGGAAACAAGCGCGAGGCGGAATACCGCCTCCGTCAAATCCTTGAACAATACAACACCGACGACCTCTACAAGCGTGAGAATATGTCCCACGCCGACAAAGAGCGCAGCCGAGTGGCACACATGCAGGTAGCAGATTACCTTCCCGAGTGGCTCGAGTCGCACAAGGTGAACGTATCGGAAACCACCTACGAAGGCTACAAGCTGATGATACAGTCACGAATGGTTCCGTTCTTCCGTGAGTGCGGTGACCTAAAGGTCAAGGATATTACGGGTGATGAAATCAACGATTACTATATCCGTATCCGCAACGACGGACTCAAAGGCACCACTGCTCAACGCCATCATGCGCTGTTGCATCTTGCTTTTAAGTCGGCGGTCAAGCGTAGAATCATACCGAGCAATCCTGTAGAGCAAGCTGACAGACCCAAGGCACAACAGTACATTGGCAAATATTATAACGCCGGTGAACTGAAAGAGTTGCTTGATAAAACGGTGGACGATCCGATACACATTGTAATTTTCCTTGCCGCTTACTACGGACTTAGGCGAAGCGAAGTGCTTGGTCTCAAATGGTCGGCGGTGGATTTTGAAAATAAGACGGTCAGCGTTAATCACAAGGTGGTGCAGAACGACAAAGGCGTGGTTGGAATGGACGTTATGAAAACAAAATCATCCTACCGCACTCTGCCCCTGATACCTCAGGTGGAAGAAGTTCTGCTTGCCGAGAAACAAAAGCAAGAGGAAATGATGCGAGTCATGCGCCGAGGTTACTGCAAAAAATACACCGACTACATCTGCGTAGATGCAATCGGTGAACTGATAAAACCAAACTATGTGACCGACCATTTTAAAGTGGTGCAGAAAGAAAAAGGATTAAAACCTGTACGCTTTCACGACCTCAGGCACAGTTGTGCTTCGCTACTCCTCGCAAACGGTGTGCCGATGAAAATGATTCAGGACTGGCTTGGACACAGTGATATGGGAACGACCGCCAACATTTACAGTCACATTGACAGCGAGAGCAAGAAAGCAAGCGCTATGGCAATAGGTTCTGCCTTGGGATAAAAGAGAAAACTCCTTGAAGGATAAAACCTTCAAGGAGTCCTTGGCGGAGACGGCGAGATTCGAACTCGCGGGGGATTGCTCCCTAACTGATTTCGAGTCAGCCCCGTTATGACCACTTCGATACGTCTCCATATAAAAT
>JAZQSI010000074.1:0-10600 GCA_045629985.1 Eubacteriales bacterium | reverse complement strand
CGCTCATAACGGAAACGAGGAAGGTGTCCTCGCGAACTGCCTCGGCAACGTCAGCAGGGAGCACTACGCCATCGGGGCGAGGTTCGATATATGTGATCTCAAATCCTTGCGTCTCAAGACGCTTTGCACACTCGAGTACCGACGGATGCTCGAAGGTCGTCGTTATCATATGTTTTTTCTTTCCGCATCGCGCGGCAGCACCGAAGATTGCGAGATTGTTGCTCTCTGTTCCGCATGCGGTGAAGGAAATTTCCTTCGGTGAGCAGGAAAGAGCATTTGCTATGGTTTCCTTTGCGGATTTAACGAGCTTTTCAGCCGTGATTCCGAGCCCGTGGAGAGAGGAGGGGTTGCCGAAATCCTCACACATAGCGGCAAGTGCCGCTTCTGCCGCCTCGGGAAGAACACGTGTTGTGGATGCATTGTCAAAATATATCATAATTGTCTCCTGAATATGTTATATTCATATTATAATTCATTCAGAAAAATAATTCCAGCCTTTTATATAAAAAACTTGTAAGAGGAGACGAATTGTGTTATAATATCTCTGTTTTGTGTAAAAATACAATACTGAAGGAAGATAATATGAAAAAAAGCGCGCTTATTTACATAATTCTTTCGGGACTTCTTTGGGGAAGCTCGGGAATCTTCGTCCATTTCCTGGAGCCGTACGGCTTTGCTTCGTTGCATATGACTCTCGGAAGAGAGCTTACCGCGGCGGTAGCGATGGCGGGGTATGTTTTAATTGCAGATAAAAAGCTTTTTCGCGCAAGCTTCAAGGAACTTCTCCTTTATGCGATAAGCGGTATTGCGATGTTCGGGGCCGCCGCTCTCTATTACAGATCAATGCAGCTTTTAAACTCGGTATCCACTGCGGTTGTGCTTATGTACACGTCGCCGATATTCATTATGATTTACTCGGTCGCTTTCTTCGGAGAAAAGCTTACTTGGATGAAAACGATCGCGGTTGTGGCAATGCTTATCGGATGCTGCCTTGTTTCGGGGCTCGCTTCGGTAATCGTTTCGGGCATTGAGTTCAATCTTGTCGGAGTTCTTTTCGGCATAGGCGCGGGAATTTCATACGCCATCTACAACATCTTTACAAAGATGGAAATGAGAATGAGGTGTGACCCGAAGACGGCGAATGTATATACATTCTTCTTTGCGGCGCTCTGTGCAATCCTTATCTCAAAGCCGATGGGCGCGGTGGAGATTATCTCGCAAGAACCTGCAAGTGCATTGCTTCTTGTCGCTTGCGGAATATGCACCTGCATAATCCCGTATTTTATGTACTCTCTTTCACTTCGAGACATTCCTGCGGGAACGGCATCGGCACTTGGAATAATCGAGCCGATGGCGGCAACGCTTTACAGCGTTCTTTTTCTTGGAGAAAGGCTTGATGCGTTCGCGATTTGCGGAATAGTTCTTATTCTCGGTGCAGTCTTTATATTGAGCCGTGAAAAGACAGAAAAACAGCAATAGTTTTGTTGCCAAAGAAATACTTTTATGATATAATAACCGGTGGAAATAAATAAGGAGGTCTTTAATATGTCTGGAAAGGTTGTTCTCGGTGCTCAGTGGGGCGACGAGGGAAAAGGTAAATTTATAGATATTTTTGCATCGGAGGCTGATGTTGTCGTTCGCTCACAGGGCGGAAACAATGCAGGCCATACCGTAATCGTTGGAGAGAATGTATATAAGCTTCATCTCATCCCGTCAGGCATTTTGTATCCGAAGACCATGAACGTTGTCGGCGCAGGTGTCGTTCTTGACCCGAAGGTTGTCCTTGCGGAGATGGACGAGCTTGCTTCAAAGGGCGCAAAGCTTGACAATCTCTTTATCGACGAGCGTACACATGTCATCATGCCGTGGCACATCGAGCAGGATGGCCTTGAAGAATCCGCTCGCGGCAAGGGCGATATCGGCACAACAAAGAAGGGTATCGGTCCGTGCTATATGGATAAGGCACAGCGCGTCGGTATCCGTATGCACGACTTTATTTCAAAAGAAAAATTCGCTGCAGCTGTAAAGCGCGTCGGCGAAATGAAGAATAAGCTGTTTGTTAACTACTACGGTGCCGAGGCTCTTGACCTTGATGCAATCATCGAGGAGTACAGCGTATATGCAGAGCGCCTTGCACCGTACGTCCGTGATACAAGCGTTATGGTTTATGACGCTATCAAGGCAGGAAAGAAGGTTCTCTTTGAGGGCGCTCAGGGAACTCTTCTCGACATCGATATGGGCACATACCCGTACGTTACATCATCTCACCCGGTATCGGGCGGTGTATGTGTAGGCGCAGGTATCGGCCCGACTTGTCTTGACGAAATCATCGGTATCTTCAAGGGCTATACAACGCGCGTAGGTAAGGGCCCGTTCCCGACAGAGCTCGACGATGAAATCGGCGAGTATATCCGTCAGGCAGGCTTTGAGTTCGGAGTTACAACAGGTCGCGCTCGCAGAACAGGCTGGTTTGATGCTGTTATGGCAAGATACGCTGTCCGCGTAAACGGCCTTACATCCATCGTTATCAACAAAATTGACCCGCTTCGCGGTCTCGATAAAATAAAGCTTTGCGTAGCTTACGAGAAGGACGGCAAGATCGTTAACGATTTCCCGGCAGATCTTGACGAGCTTGCAAAGTGCACTCCCGTTTATGAGGAGTTTGAAGGATTTAACGAAGATATCTCGGGCGTCAGAAAGTACGAAGACTTCCCCGAGAGCATCAAGACATATATCGAAGCTGTCGAGAAGGCTTGCGGATGCCCTGTATCCATTATCGGCGTAGGTCCTGACCGCGAGCAGATCGTATATAAAGATTAATTTTAAGGAGTGGAGAAAATGTCAAAGATAAATGTCGTAGGTCTCGGATATATCGGTCTTCCTACTGCGCTTATGTTTGCATCTCACGGCGTTGAGGTTGTCGGTACTGACTATAACAAAGAACTTGTTGCAACACTCAACGAGGGAAAAACCACATTCGAAGAAAAAGGACTTGAAGAGCTTTTTAATGCGGCTCTTGCCGGCGGAATAAAGTTTACGACGGAGTATATCGCGACAGATGTTTACATCGTTTCTGTTCCGACTCCGTATGACAAGGCAAGCAAGAAGATTGATGCAAAGTACGTTGTGAGCGCGGTAAAGAGCGTTATGGACGTTTGCCCGAAGGGTGCGACAGTTGTAATCGAGTCCACCGTTTCTCCGGGAACAATCGACCGCTTTGTCCGTCCTGTTATCGAAGAGAATGGTTTCGTAATCGGTAAGGATATCAACCTCGTCCACGCACCCGAGAGAATTATTCCGGGTAATATGGTTTACGAGCTTGAGCATAATTCACGTACAATCGGTGCTGATTCGAAAGAAATCGGCGAGAAGATAAAATCGCTTTACGCTTCCTTCTGCAAGGGCGAAATCGTAGTTACGGATATCCGTACGGCGGAGATGTCAAAGGTTGTTGAGAACACCTTCCGCGACATCAACATCGCATTTGCAAACGAGCTTGCAAAAATCTGCAGAAGCGACAATATGGATGTTTATGAAATCATCCGCATTGCAAACAAGCATCCGAGAGTTAACATTCTCTCTCCCGGACCGGGTGTCGGAGGTCACTGTATCTCGGTTGACCCGTGGTTCCTCGTTGGTGACTATCCGGGGCTTGCAAATATTATCCTTGCGGCGCGAAAGATAAATGACTCCATGCCGGAATTCGTTCTTGAAAGAATTTATGAGATTATGAAAGAAAACGGACTTTCTGATATCTCAAGAGTAGGTCTTTATGGTCTTACCTATAAGGAAGACGTTGACGATGTCCGCGAGAGCCCGGCACTTCAGCTTCTTGACAGTATGAAGCGTCACCTTGGCGGCACGGTTACGACATACGACCCGTTTGTCAAGACTCGTCTTTCGGACGGTCAGGTTTTTGACTATGACGAGTTCCTTTCAAAAGTCGATATAGTCGTTGTACTCACCGCGCATACACACATAAAGGAAAACGCAAAAAGCCTTGAGGGCAAGATCGTTTTTGATACGAAGAATATCATCTCGGGCGAAAAGGTTTATAAATTATAAGAAAATTCGCAACGCATTATGCGTTGCTAATTCTTTTTATATCTGAAATAAGTTTGTTGAGCTCAGCCCCCAGTACGATGATGATTCCTGCAAAGTACATCCAGAACATAAGGAGAATTATTGCAGAAAGCGAGCCATATAGGGAAAGCGAAGACATCAGGACATTTACATAGAATGAAAAGAGAGATGTAAGGACAAGGAACGCTGCAAGCGAGAAGAGTGTTCCGGGAACGGTGTCCAAAAAGCGGACGGGAACGGAAGGGATAAATTTATAAACGAGCGAAAGAATGCAGAAAAGAACTGCTGACATAAGTATCCATTTGAGAAAAGAAATAAGGTCAAGAAACGCGAACGGTATAACGATTTCGGAGAGCGTTTTGGTTATGAAATCGTTGCCAAGTGCAACGATTATGATGCATACAACGAGCAGAACGGCAAAAAGAAAAATGTACAGCATTGAAAAGAGCGTGTTGACAAAAAAGTTGCGTGGTTTCTTGATGCCGTAGGCTAGGTCGAAAGAGTAGATGAGTGAACGAACCGACTTGGATGCAGAAAAGAGCGCAAGAACAATACCAAACGAGAGGAGTGTTACCGAGCTTCCCGAGCTTATATGTTCAATATAACCCGCAATGAGCGATACTATCTGTTCAGGGAAAAAAGGATCGAGGAAAGTGATAACGGAACTCGGAGGGATATCGAGAGAGGCGACCACTGCATTGAAAAAGATGAGAAACGGGAAAAGCGAGAGAATAAAAAAGTAAGCAAGCTGACCTCCCGTATATGCTATTTTATGGTCTATAAAGCGGCGCCACATCTTTTTCATTATGAAAGCAGGCAGAGCAAGAGTTTCTTCAGGGCGTTTTGCCATATGACTTCACCACCTGTTTCTATTATATACCAAATTGCGTGTTTTGCAAACACAAAAGAGAAAGTTGTATTTTCAGCGGAAGTTTGCTATAATATAAAGATAAACAATAAAGGAATTTTTAATATGAAGAATACAAAATGGGTAACAGGAAAATATGACGAAAACATAGTGTCCGAGCTTATGAATACGCTTGGTATCCCGTCTCTTACGGCAAAGCTTCTCGCTGTGCGCGGAATATGTGATGCGGAGAGCGCTTCTATGTTTTTGAAGAAGGATCTATGTGATCTTCACAATCCGTTTCTTTTAAAGGATATGGATCGCGCAGTTGAGAGGATAAAACGTGCACTTGACTGTGGTGAGAAGATAGCGGTGTATGGTGACTATGACGCTGACGGTGTCACATCTACATACATCCTTGTTGATTATTTGAAAAACTGCGGTGCAGATTGCACGTATCATATCCCTGACCGTTTCGGAGACGGCTACGGAGTTTCCAAAGCGGCACTCGATGAACTTATAAGTACGGGCGTTTCACTTGTTGTCACAGTTGATACGGGAATAACAGCATCGGAAGAAATTGCTTATGCAAATTCTATTGGTCTGAATGTTGTGGTAACGGATCATCACAAGTGTGAGGAAACCTTGCCGGAAGCATATGCTGTAGTAAACCCCAATCGTGAAGACTGCGAGTATCCGTTTAAAAGCCTTGCAGGTGTCGGTGTTGCGTTCAAGCTCATCTCTGCGCTTTCGGGAAATGACTGCGAAGTTATGAAGAAATACCTCCCCTATGTCTGCATCGGAACGGTTGCGGACGTTATGCCGATAACTGATGAAAACAGAATTATCGTCGCAACCGGACTTGAGATTATTTCAAACCGCGAAAATCATGGCCTTTCTGCTCTTCTTGAGGTTGCAGGCTTCAAGAGTGAGGAAAAGCTCACATCGGGCGCGGTAGGATTCCTTATAGGACCGAGAATGAACGCAGCAGGAAGAATGGGCAGTGCGCTTCTTGCACTCGAGCTTCTTTTTGCGACTGAAGATAACGCAATGGAGCTTGCGCGTGAGATTGACGGCAAAAACCGCGAACGTCAGCTTTGTGAGAGCAAGATAATGGAAGAGGCTCTCGCAGTTCTCTCTGAAAACCCCGAATTCAAAGAGGGAGCGGCAATTGTTCTTTCCGGAGAAGGCTGGCACCACGGTGTGCTCGGCATTGTTGCATCGCGTATATGCGGTATGTTTGAAAAGCCTACCATTCTGATTTCAATTGAGGATGGAGAATGCAGAGGGTCGGGCAGAAGTGTCGTGGGCGTGAGCCTTCACTCGGCGCTTTCAAAATGCCGCGACGTACTTTCAAAGTTCGGTGGACACGACCTCGCCGCAGGCGTTGTTATAAAGAAAGAAAATATAGATGAATTCCGCCGCAGGCTCAATGAAGCTCTTGAAGACGAAATGCGCGACTATGTTCCGATACTTGATATTGACTTCAAGGCTTCTCCATCTGAGCTTACGCTTGCGCAACTTCACGCACTTCGTTTTATGGAGCCGTACGGAAAGATGAATGAAGCTCCGAAACTTCGTCTTGATAATTGCAAGGTTTCAAAAATTTCGCCTATCGGAAACGGCAGGCATACGAAAATTGTTATAGAGCACGGCGCACGCCTTCAGTGTGTTTATTTCGGAGTAAAGTGTGAGGAACTTCCGTTTTCCGAGGGAGACTATGCAGACATTGTCTTCACACCCGAAATAAATAACTATATGGGCGAGAGCGTTCAGCTTCACATAAAGGATGCCCGCCCGTGCGAAGAGGATCTCGCGTGCCTTGAGGGCGCACTTTGCACTCTCTCGCAGGCGGAGCGCGGCGAGCGTGACGAGAACGTCACCATTACATATGACGAGCTCGGCTTCATATGGAAGAGTATAACACGGTCGGAGTTCCCAAAATCCGCTCCGATTCTTGAAATGAAAAGAAATATAAGAGGACATCTCGGCGAGCAGGGAATGAAGAAGCTTCTTCTCGCATTCCGCATTTTCTCCGAGGTGGGCCTTATGAGCTATGAATGCGCTTCTCTTCGCGCATCCATTGAGATAGCAGAGCATAATAACAAAGTGGATCTTAACGATTCAAAAACGTATATTCTGTATAAAAGTTGTGGGAGTAGATGATATAAAATGATGCCCGAATCAAAATATCAGGAGCTTATCGCGAAGATTAAAGGCGATATGTCCGAGAATGACAAAATAAAAATACACGAGGCATATGACTGTGCAACAGAGGCTCACGAGGGGCAGAAGCGCCGTGACGGGAGCGATTATGTTACGCATCCGATAGCTGTTGCGGAAATCGTTGCCGAAATGGGGCTTGATGCGGAGTCCCTTATTTCCGCGCTCCTTCACGACTGTATCGAGGACACAGAACTTGGATATGACAAAATCAAGGCGAAGTTCGGCAAAGAGGTAGCGGACATTGTCGAGGGCGTATCAAAGCTTACAAGAATGCCATATACGAGCAAGGAAGAGGCACAGATTGAAAATTTGCGCAAGATGTTTCTTGCAATGGGAAAGGATATCCGCGTTATCCTTATAAAAATCGCAGACAGACTTCACAATATGCGTACAATCGAGTTTCATAAACCCGAGAAACAGCGTGAAAAGGCGCTTGAGACGATGGAGGTTTATGCGCCGCTTGCACACCGCCTCGGTATGCAGAAAATCAAATGGGAGCTTGAAGACCGTTCACTTCGCTGTCTTGACCCCGTAGGCTATGCCGAGATTACGGAAGAACTTGATAAGAGAAGCGAAGAGAGTCAGGAATTCCTCGAGCACATCAAAGAACGTCTTGTCGAGCGCTTTGAAGCGGCAGGAATCCACGGCGAAATGCACAGCCGCGTAAAGCATATATACAGCATTTACAAGAAAATGTACACGCAGCATAAGACAATCGACGAAGTTTATGATCTTTATGCGATGCGTGTTATAGTTGACACCGTTGCCGACTGTTATAACATCCTCGGCTTTATCCACGATATGTACCGTCCGATTCCCGGACGTTTCAAGGACTATATCAGTACGCCGAAAGCGAATATGTACCAGTCGCTTCATACTACGGTTATCGGTCGCGAGGGCATTCCGTTTGAGGTGCAGATAAGAACGCACGAAATGCACCGCACGGCAGAGTTCGGCATCGCGGCGCACTGGAAGTATAAGTCGGGAGTTGAAAAAAGCTCTCTTGAAGAAAAACTCGCGTGGGTACGTCAGCTCATGGAAAGCCAAGAGGTTGAGGATGAAGACTTCGTAAGTTCGCTCAAGACTGATATGTTCAGCGATGAGGTTTTCGTCTTTACACCAAAGGGTGATGTAACAAACCTTCCTGCAGGATCAACTCCGATTGACTTTGCGTATTCCATACACTCGGCCGTCGGAAACCGTATGTCAGGCGCAAAGGTAAACGGACGTATAGTCCAGCTTGACTATAAGCTCCAGAACGGAGAGATTGTCGAGATTATCACCTCAAATTCAGGCAAAGGCCCGAGCCGCGACTGGATAAACATAGCAAGAACCTCTGAGGCAAGAAACAAGATTAAGCAGTGGTTTAAAAAAGAGTGCCGCGATGAGAATATTGCGCGAGGAAAGAGTGAGCTTGACCTTGCGCTCAAGCGTGAGGGAATAAACTTCTCAATAGAAGATGAGGAAGATATTCTCCTCTCAATTGCGAACAGAATGTCTTTCAAGATAGTTGATGATATGTTTGCAAGTCTCGGTTACGGCGGTATAAAATTAAATCGCGTAATAAACCGCATCCGTGCGGAAAAGGAAAAAGAGCGAGGAGCGCAGAGCGATGAGGAGATTGTACTTGATACAATAACTGCGCCCAAGAAAAATCAGACCTCAAACTCCGGCGTTATAGTACCGGGCGTTGAAAATTGCCTTGTCAAGTTTGCGCGTTGTTGTACGCCGATTCCCGGCGATTCAATCATCGGCTTCATAACCCGCGGATACGGAGTTTCGGTTCACAGATCCGATTGTCAGAATGTAACGAATGCAATGAAGGATGCCGAGGACTTAAACCGCTGGATAAGCGTTTTCTGGGCGGACGATATAAAGGAGAACTTCCAGACGTCGCTCCAGCTTTCTGCAAAGGACAGAAGCGGTCTTATCATGGATATTGCGGCAGTGCTAAACAACCTGAAGCTTCCCGTGCTTCAGATGGATGCCCGCCGTCTTGGCGACGGATATGCCATAGTCAATATAGTTCTCAACATAAACGGCAAGGAACAGCTTGAGTTTGTTATGAACAAGCTCCACAGCGTTCCGGGCATAATTGATGTCAAACGCTCAAGAAGCTAAAAGGAGAAAATTTTATGCGTGCAGTAATTACCAGAGTAAAATCTGCAGAAGTTAAAATAGATGGCGCGACATATTCAAAGATAGGAACCGGGCTTCTCATACTTCTCGGAGTATCCGTAAGCGACACGGCGCAGGATGCGGAATACCTCGCAAAGAAGATTTCCATGATGAGGATTTTTGAGGACTCCGAGGAGAAGATGAATCTCTCATGCTCGGCAGTTGACGGTTCAATGATGGTTGTTTCAAACTTCACTCTCTGTGCCAACACGCAGAAGGGAAACCGCCCAAGCTTTGTCGATGCGGCGCGTCCTGAACATGCCAAGCCAATGTATGAGTATTTCGTCTCACTTCTTCGCGATGCGGGATACACGACCGAGACGGGGGTATTCGGAGCGTACATGGAGCTTGAGTCGGTAAACGACGGCCCGATAACGATAGTTATGGATACCGAGGATGTTTTCGGAGGAGAAGAGAAATGAAAACAGAGACCTTCGTCGTCGGTTTTTTGAATACGAACTGCTACCTTGTCTATGACGGAGCAGATGCAGTAGTTATAGACCCCGGCGCAGAAGCGGAGAGAATTCTTGCTCGTGCTTCTGAACTTGGCGTAAAAATCAGATATATTTTCCTTACCCACGGTCACTTTGACCATACGCTCGCTGTACGCGAAATCAAGGAGACAACAGGTGCTCAGCTTGTTTCAACAGCGGGCGAGAGAGTTCGTCTTTCCGATGAGGAAACTTCAGGCCACACGATGCTTCGACATCGCGAGTTTGTTCCGCTTACGGCGGATATTGAGGTTTCTGACGGCGAGAAGATGACAGTCGGCAGTATGACGTTTGAATTTATGGCAACTCCCGGTCACACCGAGGGAAGCGTTTGCATTATATGTGAAGACACGATGTTTGCGGGGGATACCTTGTTTGAAGGTTCCTGCGGCAGGTGCGACCTCATTGGCGGAGATATCTCTCAGATGATGGTCTCGCTCAAAAAAATTTATGAGCTTGCGGATGATTATAGAGTTCTTTCGGGTCACGGAGGAGAAACCACGCTCTCACGTGAGCGTGCAACAAATATGTATATGGCAGAGGCGGCGAGACGGTGAAGCTTTATTTAGATGGGCACGATTTTGAGTTTGCAACACAGCAGATATATATGTGCATGTTCCCGAACTCGTACGCCGAGTTCGTTTCGGAAAAACCGACAGCGGGCGATTTTATAATCTCCTCGCTCTCGAAGCTCTCTGATAAGTTTGTCTCCGAAACCGAGATACACATAGGCGGCAAAGTAAACTCGGCGCACGGAGCAGCTCCAATTTTGGAC
>JAZQSI010000073.1:0-2352 GCA_045629985.1 Eubacteriales bacterium | reverse complement strand
CGCAAGAAGAATATCCGCAGCTTCAATGCCGTTTGTAGTCCACGGATTTATATGAACATTTATGGCAGCGCCTGTCTTTTTGTGTGCATGCGCCGCGGCACGAAGAACACGTCTCTCCTTATCGTCAAAAATTTCGCTTATTCCAATTTCACCGATGTAGCCTGCGCAGATTCCGTCAACTCCGTCACGAAGCTCTTTTACCATAAGGTCGCCTATTTCTTCTTCGGTCATGGAATCAAGCTCTTTCGGATGTGTTTCTCCTACATAGAACCCCGTTCCCATTATGATATTGAGCCCGGTTTTCTCGGAGATTCGTTTTAACCCTTGCGGGTCTCTTCCGATTCCCGGAAGAGATGCATCAACCACCGTGTTTCCACCCGCACGCTTATAAAACATAAGCTCATCCGTCGCAACCTGCTCGTCAGTAAGGAGAAGGTTGTCCTTCAGCGCATAGCAGTCACGGCTTAAGATTCCGAGATTCCACATCTCAACCTTCTGTGTTTCGGGGTTTTCGATTCCCGGTACGGGAAGCGCCTGATAAAACGCCGTAAGGTCAAGAAGCACATGCTCATGCGGTGCAACTATGCCGAGATCTTTCTTCGAAATACTTCCGCATACACTTTTGATTTCCATATTTTCACTTCCGTCCTGAAAAATACGATTTATCCTAAATTTCTTCGTCTCCGTTTTCTTTCATCCAGGAAATACATGTTTCAACCGCCTCATACGGTTCCTCTCCCGGAGCTGCAACAACAGCGTTAGTATGAAGAATTACGCCTTCGATGTCGCCGTTTTTAATCATATCCCTTGCCTTTTCAAGCTGATAGATAACAGCCTTTGAGGTTGCCGGTGCCGCTGCGCCGAAGTCGTAGATATAGCATCCGACAAGGCGCTTTTTATCGCGTGCAACCTTGAGGAAAATGTCTATATATTTATCGTAATCCTCAAGCACTTCTTTCTCGTTCCAGAACCAGAGGCTTATGCCGTCAAACTCGTCAAGGAAGCTCTGTATTGTTTCCATATCTGTCTGGCGGAAGTTCTCGGTATAAAGAACGCACCAGAGTTCAAGGCCTGCCGCATTGAGCTCCTTGCGATATCCGCGTATCATCTCGGGGGTGTAATTTTTAAAATTGTTAGCCTCGTTTGCCGGGCTGAAAAAGTCGTCAAAAATACCTCTTGATATGTTCTTATATGTCTTTGAAAGTTCGCAGACTTCCGTAACGTTCTCCGGATGATCCTTTGCAAATTCAATTGACCAGCCGATTTCCGCAACGTCACGTGCAAGCTCGCTTTCAGCCTTTCTGTCGCACGGGCGTCCCATAGGCACAAGGAATGTTCTCGTCGCGCCAAGATGATATGTACCTTCAACCGGCGGCATATCAGACTTGCGGTCAATGCCGAAAGAATTTAAAAGGCTGTTTGTCGGGTGTCCCCATATCCAGAAATTATCACGAAGTTTCATAGTTTTTCCTCCTCAGTGTTGAATAGTTTTTTGTTGTGTGATATAGTATGTATATCTTACTTACATAATATCTGTTTTCCCTTGATATAACAATGGAAAAACGACCTTGAGATATGGAGATTTGACTATGCACAGAGTAAACGAAGCACTTTGCAAAGAATCAAACCGAATAAAAATCTCGCTTCTTTACTTCGGACGCTCAACCGTTGACGATACTTGGAACGGAACGGTTGTTTCTCCGAGTTTTTCGCGCCTTTACTACGTAAGCGGAGGTGCGGCAGAGATCGTCTCGCAAGACGGGGAAGTTCTATCTCTTACAAAGGGGCGATGGTACCTCATCCCGAGCGGTTTTTCTTTTTCATTCAACTGCCGCGAGAGCATGGAGCATATATATTTCCACCTCAAGATTTCCTCGCTTGACGGACCCGATATGTTACAGAGCTGCCCTCGACCCATATCTCTTTCCCTTCCCGATTTATCGCCGCAGGAGTTTGAGGAGTATCTTGACAAGTCCGACACTTTAAGCTGTATGTTTGTTCACCACCTTGTCGAGAGGGTTCTTTTTGAGCTTTTGCGCGAAAACAAAATCCCTCTAAAAACAAGAAACTTCTCACCCTGCGTCAAGCACGCCCTCAAATACATCAACGCAAACCTCTCCCTGACCCTTTCAACCGAGGAAATTCTTAAACATTCGTTTGCTTCGAAAAGCACACTGACAAAGCACTTCAGAAACGAGGTGGGGATGTCCCTGCACGAGTACATATTTGACAAAATCATGTTCGAAGCGGAACAGCTTCTGCGACAAAACGAACTTTCAATAGGGGAAATAAGCGAAAAGTACAAATTTTGTGACCAATTCTATCTTTCGCGTTGTTTTAAAACACGCTATG
>JAZQSI010000072.1:0-2344 GCA_045629985.1 Eubacteriales bacterium | reverse complement strand
TCCGGTCTCCTTGCGCTTCCTGTTGTTGATAACGAAAGTCGCCTTGTCGGCATCATCACCATCGACGACGCTATCGAGGTTATCCGAGAAGAGGCAACAGAAGATATCGAGAAGATGGCGGCTATTACTCCGTCAGATAAGCCGTATTTGAAAACAAGTGCATTCGAGCTTTTTAAAGCGAGAATTCCGTGGCTTATGTTGCTTATGCTGTCTTCTGCGTTCACAAGCCTTATTATAACGAGGTTTGAGTCTGCGCTTGCGGCAACGGGAGTTCTTGCTGCTTACATCCCGATGCTTATGGGTACCGGCGGTAACTCGGGTAGCCAGTCGTCCGTTGCGATTATCCGAAGCCTATCGCTTGATGAGATTGAGTTTTCGGACATCTTCCGCGTTCAGTGGAAGGAAATTCGCGTTTCCGTGCTCTGCGGTATTGCGCTTGCAGTGGTGAATTTCTTGAAGCTCATGTTACTTGACAGAGTCGGAACCATGGTTGCGCTTGTAGTTTCAATCGCGCTTGCGGTTACGGTTTTTACGGCGAAGTTTGTGGGTTGCTCGCTTCCGATTCTTTCAAAGAAGCTGAAGTTTGACCCTGCTGTTATGGCAAGTCCGCTTATCACGACGATTGTTGACTCACTCTCGCTTCTCATTTATTTCTACATCGCATCAATATTGTTGTAATAAAAAAAGCACCGCGTAGCGGTGCTTTTTTACATATTCAGTTTGAGTTTTATCGTATTTAAATATTCCGTAGGTGAGAGGCCCTCGTAAGATTTGAAAATTCTGCTGAAATAATGTATGGATGAAAAGCCGACCGCTGTGGAAATCTCTGTGAGATTCATCGTTCCGTCGCGCAGAAGCTCTTTTGCGCGTTTTATGCGAAGATGGTTTATATAGGTTATCGCGCTTTCTCCATAGACTTCATTGAACGCCTTGCAGAGGGATGTTTTGTTTGTGTTGAAAAGGAAACATAAATCGTCAAGCGTTATCTTTTCCGTGAAGTTATTGTTGACGTAGGAGAAAATCTCTTCCGTTTTTGAATCGGTCTCGACGCTCTTATGCGTGCGCGGCGGAGCTTCCGTATGGCGGACGAGTTCGATTAAAAACATCTCGAACTTCATCTTCAGAAGCTGGTCAGCACCGAATGGGAAGTCGCGCCGCTTTTTCATATCGCGCTGACCGGGGATATCGTAGGGCGGAAGAAAGACCGTGCGCCCTTCCTTTATAACTTCTGTGAGCATCTTTATGAGCTCGTTTGAAAGCGTGTATGCGCTGTTCGCGAACTTATCGAGCTTTTTGCAGTCGCACTCGAAGCCTATTATTATGACATTTGGAGCTTCATTCTGCGGGCAGGAGAGTGAGTGTGGCTCATCTGCACGGTGAATTATAAGCTGTTTGCTGTGAAGTGTTCCCGAAAAGTTTTCGGCGCTTACGTCCATTGTGCCGCTGTCGATGTATATAAGTTCCCTGAAAGGGTGGCTGTCCTTGAATGTATGGTATTCCTTCACGAATTCAAAGTAATGCAGGTTTGCCATCCGAGAAACCGAAATATCTGTTCTGAATTTTTTTAGTTTAAATTGCAACTTGCGTCACCTCTTTTTTTATCGTACCACAGGTTGTATAATTGTGTCAATGTTTAATATTGTGCAAAAAAGATTTAATATGCTTTAAATACATAAAGGCAAAAGATTGTTATAATTTTCTTATAAACATATTTTTAGGAGGAATTATAATGAGCAGAATTTGCATACCCGATTGGGAGTATAAAGAAAGAATTGCACGTGCGGCAAAGCTCGTTCGCGAAAAAGGACTTGACGTAATGGTCGTTTCGAGTACGGAATCCGACTATGCCAATGCAAGATATTTCAGCGGTTTCTGGCCGCTTTTTGAACGCGCAGGCGTTGCCATTGCGGCGAACGGCGACGCGGCTCTTATGGTAGGACCTGAGTGCATAATCTTTGCGCAGGACGTTGCAAAGATTGATAAGATTTTTTGCCTGCGCGAGTTCCGCGAGTCGGCTGACCCGTCATACCCCGAGCTTTCTGCAAGCACATTCCGCGATGTGTTCCGAGCAATCGGTGTCAGCGGCGATAAAATCAAGATAGGACTGGGCAGCTATGTTGAGTGTACGCTTCCGATTTTTGAGGGGCTTCGCGAAAGTTTCCCTGAGGCGGAAATCGTAAAGTGCAATGAGATAATGGTTGAGCTTCGTCAGATTAAGAGCGAAAACGAGCTTGCATGCATTCGTGAGGGATTTCGAATTGTTGACCTTGCAACGGACGAGGTTATAAGACATTTGAAACCCGGCGTAACTGAACTTCAGATGGTCGGTATTGCGCAGAGGGTA
>JAZQSI010000071.1:0-1700 GCA_045629985.1 Eubacteriales bacterium | reverse complement strand
GAGGAGAATGTCGGCACCGTCAACGAGCGCGAGATTCCGCCTTTGCATACAGAAAGCGTCATACTGCTCGGCGAGATACGTAACCTCGTCTGCCGCCTCGAGGATGTTGTTATATGCGCGCCTGAACTTTTCCGCCCAGCGCGAAGACTGGTCGCGACAGGGAAGAATCATATGAAGGCGTATGTCGGGATTATCCTTTTTCTTTGCGAGAACGCAGCCCGCCGCGAGAAGGTCAAACCCCAGCGCACCGCCGCTGCGGAAGGTGCGGACTCCCGATGTGATGAGAGTGTCAATCGTGTCGGAAAGAAGCTCGCAGAGCTCGGTGGTGTGTATTTTTAAAATCTGTCTGTGCCCAGAGAAGGCGCAAATTTTGTCATCCATAAAACAACCTCATATTACATATATTGATATTGTATCACATTTTAAATGTAATGGCAAAATTTTTTTAATCATCAAAAAACAAAAAAAGTATTTACATTTTGACAAAGGTGTGCTAAAATAATTAAACATGCTAAAGTGCCATACTTTCGGCATGCACCCGCTTCGCAGTTTTCGGACATAACGCCCGTATTACGGGGAGTTCACCCGCCGAATACTTCGATTTTGGGAAAAATAAGAAAGAAAGGTGAAGAAAAATGATTCTCAAGGAAAAGAAGACAGAGGTTATCGCAAATAACCGTCTCCACGAGACAGACACAGGTTCTCCTGAGGTCCAGATTGCAGTTCTTACAGAGCGTATCACAGAGCTCACAGAGCATCTCAAGGTACATCATAAGGACAACCACAGCCGCCGCGGCCTTCTTAAGATGGTTGGTCGTCGTCGCAGCCTTCTCAACTACCTTCAGAAGAAGGACGTTGAGCGCTACCGTGCAATCGTAGCAAAACTCGGACTCCGTAAGTAGTCGAAACCAAGTCCCCCGGACGGAGTTCCGTCCGGGGGATAAAAACAATCAGGCGCTTTTTCGTGAATGGTTTTGTTTAGCAATTGGAGCTTTCGCCAAAAATGCTTGACGGCGGCTGCAAGTGCTAAACCCAAAACGAAAAAGCTCCGCAAAATTATTTAAAAGGAGCGAAGAAAAATGAAAAAAATGGTTTTCTCAAAAAACAAAGTTTTCGAAACCGAGTTCGCAGGTCGCTCTCTTGTCGTTGAGACAGGTAAGATGGCTGGCCTTGCATACGGTTCTTGCCTCGTCCGTTACGGCGAGACAGTAGTTCTTGTCACTGCAACAGCTTCGGACAAGCCCCGTGCAGGCATCGACTTCTTCCCGCTTGCTGTTGACTTTGAAGAGCGTCTTTATTCAGTAGGTCGTATTCCGGGCAGCTTCATGCGCCGCGAGGGTCGTCCGAGCGAGCGTGCTATCCTTACATCACGCCTCATCGACAGACCTATCCGTCCGCTTTTCCCGAAGGACCTTCGTAACGACGTTGCGGTTTCTATCACGGTTCTCTCTGTTGATAACGACAATGCACCCGAAATCGCAGGTATGATCGGTACATCAATTGCACTCTCCATCTCCGATATTCCGTGGAACGGCCCGATTGCAGGCGTTTCAATCGGTTATGTTGACGGTCAGTACGTCGTAAACCCGAGAAGCGCAGAGCGTGAGAAGAGCACACTCAACCTCACAGTTGCAGGTACTGCAGCAAAGGTTGTTATGATTGAAGCAGGTGCACAGCAGATTCCGGAAGACGTTATGTTC
>JAZQSI010000070.1:0-26784 GCA_045629985.1 Eubacteriales bacterium | reverse complement strand
ACTTGCGATGGCGACAATGGGTGATTTTGACCTGAATGCGCCGTTTGAAATTGTTGACCCTGAGGCACTCAAGAGAATTGAGGCCGCACCCGAGGAAGATAAAAAACAGGTTAGGTCAAACGAGCTTCAGGCATCGTGGAGGAATAAGTTCATCTCCGATGCGTATGAGCCGGGATCTGTTTTTAAAATACTCACGGTTGCAATGGGCTATGAAGAGGGAGTCGTAAACGAAAGCTCTCAATTCAAATGTACAGGTGCAACGAGAGTTGCAGATCGTTTGATTCATTGCTGGAAGCGCACAGGCCACGGTGACGTAAATCTCTCGCAGGCGCTTGAAAAGTCCTGCAACTGTGCTCTTATGGCCATAGTTGAGAATGTTGGGAACGAAAAGTTCTATGACTATTGCGATGCTTTTGGCCTTCTCGACAAGACGGGAGTTGACCTCGTCGGCGAGGCAAGTGGATACTTCTTCAACGAAAAGGACTTCAAGAATCCGAAAAACAAGGTAAGTCTCGCGGTTGCATCCTTCGGACAGACTTTCAAGGTAACCCCGATGCAGATGGTCTGCGCCGTCGGAGCTGTCGTTAACGACGGCAAGCTTATGAAGCCTCATATCGTAAAAGAAATTGTTGACGACAACAAGATTGTTATTTCGAAAAACGAGCCTGAGGTCGTCCGTCAGATAATCTCGGAAAAGACATCGGACTTTATCAACAAGTCAATCGAAGAAACCGTTGCAACGGGAACAGGTAAAAATGCGCGTGTTTCGGGATACCGCATCGGCGGAAAGACAGGTACTTCTGAAAAGGTTGACGAGTATACGGCTGAAGAGGGAAAGAAATATATCGCTTCTTTCTTTGGCGTAGCGCCTATGGAAGATCCTGAAATTGCAATACTCGTAATGCTCGACACTCCGCGAGGAATATACCTTGAGGGTAGCCAGCTTGCAGCTCCCGTTGCAGGAAAGGTATTTGCAGAAATTCTCCCGTATCTCGGCTTTGAGCCGACATACACGGCAGATGAGCTCATTGGCTCTATCGTAACGATGCCGAACCTCATCGGCGGAACTACGGAGAGCGTAAACAAGCTCCTCAGCTCGAACAGAAATTACTCTTCGTTCACGATAAAGACCGTTGGTGACGGCAATATCGCAACAGATCAGCTTCCTGCCGAAGGTTCGAAGATCCCGAACAACTCAACGATAGTTGTGTATATGGGTGGCAAGGCAGAGGGAGAGCAGGTCACTGTACCGAATGTAATCGGTATGAATCCGGAATCGGCAAACAAGACATTGACAAACGCAGGTTTGTATATGAAAGCAAACGGAGCTGTGGATAAACGCTCCGGAAGCGTCGGCGCAACCAAACAGCAATACCCCGAGGGGACAAAACTTAAACGGGGAACAGTTGTCGAGGTTGAATTCTATGATGTAAACGGTGTATCCGAGGGTATCTCGGGATAGTGTCAGAAAATTGGCACGGGAAAGGAGAAGAGCATGAAGCTTCGCGATGTGTTGCAGGGCGTTGATATTATTTCGGCTGAAGTAGATTTGGATATTGAAATTGCGGGCGTAGAGTGCGATTCCCGTGCTGTTTCCGAAAACGGTCTGTTTGTTGCAATCCGCGGTTTTGAAACCGACGGCAACAAATATATCGGAAAGGCTCACGAAAACGGAGCCTCGGTTGTGATAACAGACAACAAAAAATACGCGACCAAATCGCGTATCCTCGTTTCTGATGCAAGGCGTGCTCTTGCACTTTCGGCAAAGAATTTTTACGGTAACCCCACAAAGGATATGAAGGTAATCGGTGTCACGGGCACAAACGGAAAGACAACGGTTACATATCTTATAAAGCACTGCCTTGAAAGAGCTGGGCATAAGTGTGGACTTATCGGCACAAATCAGAATATGATAGGTTCGGAGGTGCTCGAAACCGAGCGCACAACGCCTGAATCAAACGCTCTCTGGAAGCTTTTTGCGAGGATGCGGGATGCAGGATGCGAATATGTCATTATGGAAGTTTCGTCACATTCGCTTGAGCTTTCGCGCGTCTGGGGAATAGAGTTTTTTGTTGGCGCGTTCACAAATCTCACGCAGGATCACCTCGATTTCCACAAGACGATGGAAAACTACGAAAAGGCAAAGTCGAAGCTTTTTGAGGTTTCAAGAGTCGGCGTGATAAATTATGATGATGAGGCGGGCCGGCGCATTGCGGAGAAAGCAAGCTGCAAGGTTGTTACATACTCCACAAAAAACAGCGCGGCAAGCTATATTGCAAAGAGTATAAATTATGCCCCCGCTTCAGTGAATTTTGCTTTTGTAGGTATTGACAAGATTGCGAGAGTGGAGCTCGGGATCCCGGGCGACTTCTCTGTTTACAATGCAATGTGTGCAATAAGTGTGCTTATTGAGTGCGGACTTTCACTTGAGGATATCTGCAAATCTCTTGCAGATGTATCCGGGGTAAAGGGCAGGGCAGAGGTAGTGCCGACAGAGACGGATTATACGGTTATGATAGACTACGCTCATTCCCCTGACGGTCTTGAGAATATCCTCACAACCGTGAAGAGAACGACGAAAGAGCGTGTAATTGTCGTTTTTGGTTGCGGCGGTGACCGTGACAGGACAAAACGCCCGAAGATGGGCAAAATTGCGGCAAGCCTTGCAGATGTTGTGATTGTCACATCAGATAATCCGCGATGTGAGGAGCCGGATGCGATAATAGATGATATTGTTCCGGGTATTTCCGAGGTAAGAGATGATTTCATAAGAATTGCTGACAGACGTGAGGCGATATGCCACGCTCTTGATATTGCAGAGTGCGGAGATACCGTTCTCCTCGCGGGCAAAGGCCATGAAACGTATCAGGAAATCAATCACGTAAAACACCATATGGATGAAAGAGAAATTGTAAAAGAGCATCTTTCGGGAGAGAAAATATGAACACGATGAAAGCATCATATGCCGCGTCTCTTTGCGGCGGCAAGCTTATCGGAGAGGATGTATCCTTTTCGGGCGTTTCTCGCGATAACCGCGAAGTGACGGGAGGCGAAATGTTTGTCGCAATCCGCGGCGAGAATTTTGACGGTCACAGTTTTGCGGCCAAGGCGGCAGAAAACGGAGCCGTTCTTCTCCTTGTTTCGGAGAAGGTAGAGGGCGTATCGGTATCGCAGATTCTGGTTGACGATACGGTTACGGCTCTCGGCGAGATAGCGAAGGGATATTTGCATTCACTTCCTGCAAAGCGCGTATGCGTAACGGGAAGCGTCGGAAAGACGACAACAAAGGAAATGTGCGCAGCGGTCCTTTCAGAGGGTTTTGCGACACATAAAACGCAGGGTAATTTCAACAACAACATAGGTCTTCCGCTCACGGTTTTCGGAATGGACGAAAGTCACGAAGCGGCTGTACTTGAAATAGGAACAAACCATTTTGGAGAGATCCTTCCACTTGCAAAGATTGCAAACCCCGATGCAGCTATTATAACTGCAATCGGGGAGAGCCATCTTGAAGCATTTGGTTCAAAAGAGGGTGTTCTCCGTGAAAAGACAGAAATACTAAAAGGGCTCAAGGAGGGCGGAACGGCGATACTCAACGGCGACGACCCTCTTCTCTGGGCAATGCGCGATAAAATCACACATAAAACTGTGTGGTTCGGAATAGAAAACAAAGAGTGCGATGTTCTTGTTAATGTGCTTGAAAATGGTGCGTATGAGGCGCGCTTTGAGGTAGTGGGCAGTGACGTTATATTCTCTCTCCCGTGCGGAGGAATACATAACATACGCGATGCGGCATCGGCGATTGCCGTCGGTCGCGTGTTCGGAATGAAGGATGCTGCTATCGCGCAGGGACTTGCAAAATTCAGGAATACGGGCATGCGTCAGGATGTCATAGACATAGCGGGATGCACCGTGATACGTGACTGCTACAATGCAAACCCCGATTCTATGAGAGCTTCAATCTCTCTCTTACGTGATCTTGAGTGTAAAGGAAAAAAACTTTGCATAATCAGTGATATGCTTGAGCTCGGAGAAAACACAAAAGAGCTTCACAGACAGATAGGTGCCTTTGCGGCAGAATGCGCGGATGTTGTTATGGTGACGGGCAATTTTGCGGAGAGTTACCGCGAGGGTGCAGGCGAAAAGGCGGTGGTCTTTTCTGACAAACAGGAACTTGCAAAAGCTCTCTCACAGCAGATGTGTGCGGGCGATGCAATCCTCGTCAAGGGAAGCTATGGCACAAAGATGTGGCAGGTAATAGAGTATCTGCAGGAAGAAAGGGAATAAAAATGCTTATTGAATATATTGCGGCGGCGGTAATCGCTTTTGTGGTGACTTACTTTTTCGGGAAGATTCTTATTCCGTATCTCCGAAAACTCAAGTTTGGTCAGAAGATACTTGAGATAGGACCCAAATGGCATATGGATAAACAGGGAACCCCGACAATGGGCGGAATTATGTTCATTATAGGAAGTGCGATTTCTGTATTTCTTGTGGGAATTCCGTTTATGATGAAAGGCGAGCTTCGCCATATTCTCGTTCTTCTCTTTGCTGTTATGTTCGGTGTCATAGGATTTATAGATGACTTTGCAAAGATAAGAAAAAAGAAGAATCAGGGTCTTACTGCGATCCAGAAGCTTCTGCTTCAGCTCGTGAGCGCGGCAGTATATCTTTCTCTTCTTCGTTGGCTCGGAGACCTCACACCGACGCTTTATGTTCCGTTTTTTAATGTTACGATATCACTTAACTGGGTGCTTTATCTCGTCATAATGCTCCTTGCTATTGTGGGTACTGTAAATGCAGTTAACCTTACAGATGGTGTTGACGGTCTCGCGACAAGTGTCACCGTTCCTGTTGTGCTTGTTTATTCCATTATAGGTGCATATATGTCGTATTCAATAGTAGGAATCATTCCTGCGGCACTTTTCGGAGCGCTTTTAGCGTTTCTTATCTACAACTTTAATCCCGCAAAGGTCTTTATGGGTGACACGGGCTCGCTGTTTCTTGGCGGTGCGGTTTGCGGAATAGCATTTGCGTATGATATGCCGCTTTTGCTTCTTTTTGTCGGCATAGTATATATCGTTGAGGCACTGTCTGTTATTTTGCAGGTAGGATATTTTAAACTCACACACGGTAAGAGACTTTTCCGTATGTCTCCGATACACCATCATTTTGAAATGGGAGGCTGGAGCGAAAAGAAGGTCTGCGCAATCTTTATGACAGTTTCGGCAATCGGTGCGCTCATCGGTTTTGCTGGAGTATTCGGAAAATTACTTTAGTTTCAGGGAGTGCGGTTAAATGGCGAGAAAACCTATTAGAAAACTTCTTCGGAGACCAATAAGAGCAAAAATCGAGGGGAAAACGAGAGCTTCAGGAACGATAGACATTCCGTTTCTCGTTCTTGTAATAGTTCTTATGGGAATCGGAATCCTTATGCTTTTCTCGGCAAGCTATGCAACTGCGTATTACGAAAATCTGCCATCTACATATTATTTTATGCGACAGGGCATCTTTGCAGTCGCAGGACTTGCGATAATGTTTATCATAAGCTTTATGGATTACAGAAAGTTCAGGAAGTTTTCTCCGCTTCTTATGATTATTGCGATAGTTCTTCTCATCGTAGTTTTGCTTGTCGGTAAGGGTAACTACGGCGAAAAGAGATGGATTGACCTGGGACTCTTCCAGTTCCAGCCATCAGAAGTCGCAAAGCTTGCGGTTATTTTCTTTTTCTCAAGCATGATTTCGGTGAATGCCGAAAAAATGCACACGTTCAAATACGGCTTTCTGCCTTATGCATTGATTCTTGCCGTTATTGGCGGTCTTATGTTCCTTGAACCGCATCTTTCTGGTATGATCCTGATTTTCGGTGTCGGTGGTGCGCTGATGTTCATCGGTGGAACACACTGGGGATGGTTTGCAGGAATTATAGGTGCAATCGGCGTCGGAGCTGCAGCGGCGATAAGCTTTCTCGACTATGCGCGTCAGCGTGTTGCGACGTGGCTCGATCCGTTCCTCGATCCGAAGGGCGACGGATATCAGATAATACAGTCGCTTTATGCAATCGGTTCGGGAGGTCTTCTCGGCCTGGGATTTGGAAACAGCCGCCAGAAGTATCTGTATCTTCCAGAAGCGCATAACGACTTTATCTTTGCAATCGTTTGCGAAGAACTCGGTTTTATTGGTGCGATAATTATTCTTATCCTCTTCGCTCTTCTCATTATGCGAGGATATTGGATTGCATTGCATGCAAGAGACAAGTTTGGCTCACTTCTTGCGGCAGGTATCTCCACAATGGTAGCCTTGCAGACGGTGCTTAACATCGGCGTTGTAACCGGCGTTCTGCCTGTTACGGGTGCGGCACTTCCGTTCTTCTCGTATGGCGGTACGGCACTTTTGATTTTGCTTGCCGAGATGGGCGTTGTTCTCTCTGTTTCGCGGTATATTCCCGTGAAAGAGGAAAAATAGAAGGGAAGATTTTTATGCGTTTTCTCTTTGCGTGCGGTGGTACGGGCGGACACATAAACCCTGCCATTGCTGTTGCGAAATTGATTAAAGAAAAAAGACCGGATGCCGAAATCCTTTTTGTTGGAGCGGCAGGCGGTATGGAAGAGCGACTTGTGCCGAATGCAGGCTTTGGAATTGAAACGGTCAGAGTAAGCTCGCTTTCAAGGAAAAAGAGCCTTTCGGCAATCATCAAGAATCTGAAAACATTAAAAAATGTTGTTTTGGCAGAAAAAGAAGTTGCAGAAATTATAAAACGTTTTTCTCCCGATGCTGTTATAGGAACGGGAGGATATGCGTGTTATCCCGCGCTTCGCTCGGCAACACGGCTCGGCATTCCGACGGTGGTGCATGAATCAAACGCATACCCCGGTCTTGCGACTCGCCGTCTTGCAAAAAAAGTCACTCGCGTTTTGCTTAACTTTGAGGCAAGCGTAGAACACCTGCCAAAGAGCACGTCGTGCGCGGTTGTCGGAAACCCGATACGCGGAGACATCCTGATGTATGACAGGGAAAAGGCAAGAGGTGAACTCGGAATTTCCAAACCTCTTCTCGTAAGCTTCTGGGGGTCGCTCGGCGCAAGGGAAATGAATAACCACATAGCGGAATTCATGCGGCTTGAAAAGGAAGAGCAGGGCGACTTCTGCCATATCCACGCCTGCGGAAAATTCGGCTATGAGTGGATGCCTGAACTCCTTTCCAAAAAGGGAGTTGCGGCAGACGGTACGGAAGATATATGGCTCCGTGAGTATATCGACGATATGCCGAGAGTCCTTGCGGCGGCAGATGTCGTTATGTGTCGCGGCGGAGCAGGCACACTTTCCGAGATAAGTGCAACGGGAAAGCCTGCGATAATTGTTCCCTCACCTAATGTCACGGATAATCATCAGTATAAAAACGCGCTCGAACTCAAGAAAATCGGCGGTGCGATAGTCTTTGAGGAAAAGGATGTAACGCCGCGTGTTTTGCTTGACACGGCTAAAGAACTTCTTGCGGATAAGAAAAAACGCGATGAGATGTCCTCGTCACTCATAAAAAATGCGGTGCTTGATGCATCGGAGCGGATATATTCGGAAATAATGAATGTAATCAAAAAATAGCTCTCAAAGGGAGAAAGTAACCCATTTTATCACTTCGACATAAACTGAAGTGACAATGAATTAGGGGGTGCTTTCCCTGAATGGGCACATTGGTTATAAACGGAGGAAAAAACCTTTCGGGTAAGATTGCGGTACACGGCTCGAAGAACAGTGTTTTGCCGATTCTCGCCGCGACCATTCTTAATAACGGCATCAGCGAAATACATAACTGTCCGCGCCTCACGGATGTGAATGCGGCGATAGAGATTTTGCGTTGCATCGGATGTAAGGTGGATTTTCGCGATGACGTCGTAACGGTTGATTCGAGAGATGCCCGAAGATATAAGATTCCCGACGGGCTTATGCGCGAAATGCGCTCATCCGTAATATTTATGGGCGCGCTTTTGGCAAGGCTCGGAAAAGCGTCAATGTTCACGCCCGGAGGTTGTGAGCTCGGAGCAAGACCGATTGATTTGCACCTTGCCTCGATGCGTATGCTCGGTGCAAAAGTGAACGAAGAGGGCGGCGCGATAAACTGCGAAGCGAGACGGCTTCGCGGCAGAGATATTGTTCTTTCCTTTCCAAGTGTAGGTGCAACGGAGAATACAATGCTCGCGGCGACCGCGTGTGAGGGAAAGACCCGTATAATCAATGCGGCGCGTGAACCTGAAATTGAAGATTTGCAGAATTTCCTGCGCGCAATCGGTGCAGAAGTCAGCGGAGCAGGAAGCTCTGTGATTACCATTGTGGGGAAGCGGAGCCTTTCTTCGACAAGTTTTTCTGTCATTCCTGACAGAATCTGTGCCGCAACGTATATGTGCGCGGCGGCTCTTTGTGGCGGTGACGTCACGGTGGAGAAAATTATCCCTGAACATATTTCAAACGTGCGTGCACTTCTTACAACGGCAGGTTGCGAAATAGAAGAAGGAAACGATTTCTTGAGAGTGCAGAGATATGGTGAACTTACAGCGCTCCGCATGGTACGGACTATGCCGTATCCCGGCTTTCCGACGGATGCACAGCCGCAGATGATGGCACTTACGACAAAGTGTGACGGTACATCTGTTTTTGCGGAGAATATTTTTGATGGCAGGTTCCGCCATGTCGGTGGACTTGTTCGGATGGGTGCGGATATACGGACAGAAGGAAACCTCGCGCTTGTGAACGGCGTAAAAAGGCTTCGGGGAAGTCGAGTTTCCGCAACAGACCTTCGCGGCGGAGCGGCGCTTGTTATTGCGGCGCTTGCGGCAGAGGGTGAGAGCGAAATAGATGAGATTTTCCACATAGACCGCGGATATGAGAAGATAGAAGAAAGTATGTCAGCACTTGGTGCTGATATAAAAAGAGTGGAAGTTGGTGAAAATGATGGCGGCAAGGAAGTATAAAAAAAGAAGGGTTAAGCGAAGAGGCGGTGGCGTTGTTCTGTCGTTTCTTACTTTCTGCATAGTTGTTGCGGCCATTGTTATGTCGGTTACAGTGTTCCTTAAGGTTGCGACGATTGAAGTCTGGGGCGTAACCAGATATGACCCGAACGAAATAATAAAGACCTCGCAAATTGCAAACGGCGATAATATGTTCATGATAAACAAATTCGAGGTGGCAAACCGCATTCTTGACACCTATCCGTATATAGAGCAAATAAAGATACGCCGACGTCTTCCCGATACGTTTACGTTCGAAATAACGGAAAGAACGCCTGCAGGTTATGTTGAAGCAGAGGGAAGCCGATGGCTTGTTGACAAAAAAGGCTATCTGCTTGAGATGTTGTCTGATGAGGACAGCGTAACCGTGCCGAAAGTGAGCGGTGTGGAAGTTCTCACGCCACAGGCAGGCGGTGAGCTTGTTCTCAAAAATGATGCACAGCTTGAGCCGCTTCGTGAGGTGATGGGAGCGCTTTCTTCGGCGGGCATGATTGAAAGAGTAGTGCGGATTGATGTCGAAAAGCTTTATGATATCAGAGTTGTTTACGGGGACAGATTCCTTGTAAATCTCGGAGATACAAGTGAGCTTTCAAGGAAGGTGGAGATGCTGCGCGTGGTCATAGAGCAGCTTACGGAGTTTGACCGTGGCACGATAAATGTAAGCGCGGTAAAAGAGGCTCGCTTCAGACCTGATGCGAATATAGACCTCGGCGAAACGGCGACGAAGGTACCTGAAACTCCTGCTCCTCCTGAAGAAGAAACTCAACCACCTGCAGATGGAGAAGATGCACCACAGGAGAATAGTGAAGAAGATTCGGAGATTCCTCCACAATAAAAGAAGCATGCACGACCTATCGGGAGGTTGTGCATGCTTCACTTTTTGTTTGTAGTATAGCTTTACTTCTGCTCTGCAACTGACTTGCGGTACTTTTCGCTTTCCCAGTTGTTGATGAAGTCGCGGCCTGCTTCGTCCATTGTCTGGATTGTGAGGCCTGCGTTTCTTACTGACATTACAACGTATGCGTATGCTGCGAAAGTCTCAAGGATTGCGGAAGCTTCCTTTGCAACTGTCTTGAGAGTGAGAACTCCGTTGTCAAATATAAGCTTGCCGTCGCTAAGCCCTGCGTTTAAGTAAACAAGCTGGTCGGGGTAGAGGATAGTCTTTCCGATTTCCTCAACGCCATACTTTCCGATGAACTCTGCGATGACGGATGCATTGCTCTCGAAAGCGCCGTCCTTTTCGTTAAGAACAAGGTCTGTGTAGAAGTCGGAAAGTCCGAGATACTTCTTTATTGTCTCGTTGATGAGAATGTGAAGGTCTGTGCATTCCTTTGCATCGTCGCTTGTTGTGACGAGACCGTGGTTTTCAAGGAAGATAACCTGCGGGAATCTGCCGGTCTCTGCCTCGTATGCGTTTATTGCATCCTTGATTGAGAGAGTGAGCTCAAAACCGGGGTTGATGTACGGAATCCAGACAAAGTCAACATCCGGGAAAATCTTCTTTGCAAGCTCGCGGCCGCCGATGGAGCAGGTTACGACGTTTGCATAAACGGGGTGAGTGTGCATAACGTACTTCTTGAGAAGTGAATGGAAACCTGTCTCAACGGACGGGCGGAGAGTTTTGCCGTCAGCGGACGGGAAAACGCAGGAGAGAGTGAACGGGGTAGAGTTCTTCTCCTTTTCTGCAACCTCGGACGGCTCAACGTCTGCGTGGTATTCTTTGATTTTTATGTAGTCAACATCAGCATATCCTGCAGTTTCCGTAATTTCGCGGATAGTGAAGCCTGATGCCTTGATAGCCATTTTGTTTACATCGTGCTTAACGGAAGCGTTGCCGCCGCCGCCCTGAACGTAGTCTGCCATATTGCCGATTTTCTGGCACATAGTAATAAAGTCTTTCATTTTAGTGACCTCCTTCTCTTAATAAAATAAAGTATATCACCTTTAAAAAGTAAAGTCCATAGAAAAATAATAAATAAATCTTTTATTTGAAAGAAAGATGTGATAGAATTATCTAAAAGAAAGGATGGGTTTTATGTCTGTTGTAACCATAAAAAGCGCAGAGCTTACTGTCGGCATCAAGACAAAGGGCGCTGAAATAACTTCCGTAAAGGATAATACAGGTAAGGAATATATCTGGCAGGGAGATGCGAGGTTCTGGAAAGACCAGGCGATTGTTCTTTTTCCTGTTGTAGGCCGTCTTGATAACGGTAAATATACTTTTAATGGTAAAGAATATGAAATGGATATTCACGGCTTTGCAAAGGATATGGAATTTGAGGTTGAATCTCATTCTGAGAGTGCTGTAACTTTCCTTCTCAAGGCAAACGACGAAACGAGAAAGTGCTATCCGTTTGACTTTGAATTCCGTGTAGCATTCCGTGTTGACGGAAAGAAACTCGCCGTTGACTTTGCGACGAAGAATGTTGGCGGTGGCGATATGTACTACTCTGTCGGTGCTCACGAGGGATATAATATCGAGGGCGGTGCGGAGAATTACAGCATCGTGCTCGATGAGGTTGAAACTCTTCGTAAGTACGAGGTTGTCCCAGAGGGATACATTGCAGAGGAGACAAAGCCCTGCTTTGAAAATTCAAGAGAGCTTAAGCTTTCCGATGATTTCTTCGCGGTTGACGGGCTTATCTTCTTTGACGTAAAATCGCGTGGCGTTGCGCTTCGTGATGATCGCAACGGAAAGAGTATCCACGTCGCATTCCCGGGTTTTGATACGCTTCTCGTCTGGAAGAGACCGGGTGCTCCGCTCGTCTGCATAGAGCCGTGGGCAGGAACTCCTGACCTTCGATGGAAAAAGGTTTCCGACTTTTCCAAGAAGTACCGCATGCACACCCTCGCAGGCGGCGAAGAGGAAACTCTTACACATACAATAACATTTTAATATATGAGAGTTCTTATTGATGCGGATGGCTGTCCTGTTGTCGATATAACGATACGGCTTTCAAAAGAGGCAGGGGCAGAGTGCCACATATTTTGCGACAGCGCGCACGAATTTCTGCGTGAGGGTGCAATCACGCATACCGTTATGAAGGGTGCTGACAGCGCGGATTTTCATCTCGTGAACTTCATAAAGACGGGCGATATTGTGATAACGCAGGACTATGGACTTGCCTCAATGGCACTCTCCCGGGGGGCTCGTGTCATAAACCAGGACGGGCTTGAATATACGGAGTTCAATATCGATGCTCTTCTTCTTGCACGTCATACGGCGAAGAAGATAAGAAACGCAGGCGGCCGGCTTCGCGGAAACCCACCGCGCAAGCGTGAGCAGAATGAATCTTTTGAAAAGAAACTTCGCGAAATTCTGCTTGACAAAGCATAATCTGAATGGTATAATAATAAAAAATTATTGAAATGCGTTGAAGTGGAATAGTAACCGACTCGCTTTCGCCTTTGAGAGAGGTGCCGTTTGGTGTGAGGCATCGGGAGAGCGTTGGTGAACTCGCCACGGAGCAGCTGCCGCGAAGTTTGCAGTAGGGGCAGACGGGAACTCCCGTTACAGAGTTAAGATGTGTCAGCATCTGAGGGCATCCGTAAGGATGAAAAAGAGTGGTACCGCGGAAGGTTAAAATGTTTTTTACACTTTCGTCTCTTTAAGTCAACAAAGAGATGAAAGTGTTTTTTGTTGGCATTCCCGAAAAAGGTAAAATGAAAGGGGTAATACCAAAATGAAGAAGATCAGTATTACAGACATCACTTTGAAGAAACTTTCAGGAGAAAGAGAATATTCTCTTCTTTTCCGTGAAAAGACTGCGATTGCGGCAGCGAGCGATGCAATCGGCGCAAACGCTGTTGAGCTTGCTCCGATAAAGAGCCTTCGCGAGGACACCATTGTTTATAAAACAATTTCTCAGAATATAAAAAACAGCATTGTTGCAATTCCTGTCGGATTTACGGCTTCGGATGTCTCAAATGCCTGGGAGTGCGTAAAGGATGCGGCAAAGCCACGTCTCCAGGTAGAGGTTCCCACATCTACCGTGCAGATGGAGTATATCCACCACGTAAAGGCTGAAAAGATGCTCGCAAAGATTTCTGAACTTGTTACAGCTGCAAAGGCGCTCTGCGAGGATGTAGAGTTCTCTGCTCTTGATGCAACACGCGCAGACGAGAGCTTCCTCGTTGAGGCTGCAAAGACCGCAGAAGCTTGCGGTGCGAAAATCGTTACGATATGCGACGATGCAGGTGTATCTCTCCCGAATGAGATTGCGCTCCTTGTTGAAAAAATAAAGGCGGCTGTTTCCTGCGAAGTATATGTTCAGGTTTCGGATAAAATCGGAATGTCCGTCGCATCTGCGATTGCGGCAATCGGTGCAGGTGCTGACGGCCTCAAGTGTGCAATGGCAGGAAAAGAAGCTCTTCTTATGGGTGAGCTTTCGGATGCTATCAGCGCACGCGGCGATGCAATCGCAGCTGAGACGACTCTCGCAAACACGAAGATTCACGCAAGCATAGATGAGATGCTCGCAAAGATAAGCCACGAAAGCTTTGAAGTTGCCGACGTCAGCGAAAAGAAGAAGATTGTCCTTGATGCCGATAGCACGATTGCTGAAATTGCAAAGGCTGCAAGCGTTCTCGGATACGACCTCTCCGATGAAGATAACGGAAATGTCAAGAAAGCCATCGCTTCGGTATGTGAGACAAAGAGCTCTGTAAGCGCGAAGGAGCTTGAGGCCATAATTGCAAGTGAAGCTATGCAGGCTCCGTCGACATACCACCTCGAGAGCTATACTACAAATTGCACAAACCTCGGCGCATCCATGTCGCAGGTAACGCTCCGTCTTGGCGATGAAATTATCTGCGGAGTAAGCACGGGTGACGGTCCGATTGACTCTGTGTTCCGCGCAATCGAGCAGAGCATCGGCTACCACTACGAGCTTGACGATTTCCAGATTCAGGCTGTTACTGAAGGCAAGGAAGCCCTCGGTTCGGCAGTTGTAAAGCTTCGCAACCGCGGCAAGCTTTATTCCGGAAACGGTATCTCTACCGACATCGTTGCGGCGAGCGTTCGCGCTTATATAAACGCGCTCAATAAGATTGTAGCTGAGGAGAAGTAAGAAAATGAAACTGACGTTCTCTACAAAATATGTAAACAGACCGACGTTTCTCGACCTCTGTCAGTACGCATATGACTATGGCTTTTCAGGGGTTGAGATATACGACGCGATAAAAGAAAGAAAGCAGCATTATGACAGCGTTCTCAGAAGCGACCGAGTTGCAGATGCAAAGAGAAAGCTTCGAAACCGTTCGCTTTCAGTGTCTGCGCTCGTTTATCCGCATTCCGTTGACAGTGCTGAGGCAACGAGTGACGAAATTCTCAAGTACGTCACAATGGCAGACCAGGCAGGTGTTGGCCGTATTATTCTCTCTGTTGAAAAGAAAATGGAGGATGGCGCTCTCGTTGAAAAACTTGCACAGGCAATAAAACGCGCGGAAAGCGCAGACGTTGAAATTCTCTTCGAAACAAAGGGATATCTCTCTGCAACCGTAAACGTTATTGATGTTATAAACCTCTTCTCTTCTGCAGTTGTAGGTGCGGCGTGGAATATCCGCGAGACTTACTTCGGCGCAGGTGAGAGTGCAGAGGCAACAATAAAGAATCTCGGTGCATATATTAAATACGTAAAGCTCGGCGATATGAAGGATGGCAAAACTGTTCTCATAGGCGAGGGGACTCTCCCTGTTGATGAGTTTATAAATGCGCTTACATCGCTCAATTTTGACGGCTTCGTTTCAGTTGCTTGGAATGAGGAAATCAACGATGCTGACATCGTTCTCACTCATTTTGCAAACTACATTGCAAACCTCTCTCGTGAGAAAAAGGAGTACGATCACGCATACTATAACCGTTCAAAAACAGGAACGTTTGTCTGGAAAAAGTATGATGTTATCGAGAAAACCTTTTCCGAAGTTCTCGATACGATGGTTGAGCACTACCCCGATCAGTATGCTTTCAAATATACAACGCTCGATTATACGAGAACATATGCGGAGTTCCGACGCGATGTTGATGAATGTGCAGCAGCGCTCATTTCGCTCGGTGTAAAGGCAGGAGACCACGTTGCTATCTGGGCAACAAACGTTCCGGCCTGGTTTATAACCTTCTGGGCAACGACCAAAATCGGCGCAGTTCTCGTTACTGTAAATACGGCGTATAAGATTCACGAAATCGAATACCTGCTCCGTCAGTCTGATACCCATACGCTCATTATGATTGAGGACTGCAAGGACATAAACTACCGAGAGATTATTTCGGAGCTTTGCCCTGAGCTCAAAACGATGACACCGGGAGATGCGCTCTATTCAAAAAATCTCCCGTTTCTCCGCAACGTAGTTACGGTTGGTTTTGAGATGCCGGGTTGCCTTACCTGGGAACAGATGCTGGAGCGCTCAAAACTCGTTCCGAACGAGGAGGTAAGAAGACGTGCATCCCTTGTAAAGCCGGATGATGTATGTAATATGCAGTACACATCGGGAACAACGGGATTTCCGAAGGGCGTTATGCTCACACACCGCAATATCGTAAACAACGGTAAGACTATCGGTGACCGTATGGACCTCTCGACCGCTGACCGTATGATGATTCAGGTTCCGATGTTCCATTGCTTCGGAATGGTGCTCTCTATGACTTCAATGATGACTCATGGCGGAACGCTTTGCCCGATGCCGTATTTCTCACCGAAATCGTCCCTTGCGTGTGTAAATGATGAACATATAACTTGCTTTAACGGTGTTCCTACAATGTTTATCGCGATGTTTAACCATGCAGACTTTGCAAAGACAGACTTCTCGTATATGCGTACGGGCATTATGGCTGGCGCAAACTGCCCTGCAGACCTCATGCGCCGCGCCGCAGACGAGATGAATATGAAGGAAATTATCAGCGTTTACGGTCAGACTGAGGCTTCTCCCGGATGTACGATGGGCGAGGTTAACGAGGATATTGACCACCGCGTTGAAACTGTCGGAAGTGCGTTTCCCGGTGTTGAATGTAAGATTATCGACCCCGAAACAGGAGAGGAGCTTCCTGATGGTGAAAGCGGCGAGTTCGTTGCACGCGGATTTAACATAATGAAGGGTTATTATAAAATGCCGCTTGCAACCGCCCAGACGATTGATAAGGACGGCTGGCTCCATTCGGGCGACATCTGCTGTCGAACTCCCGACGGATATTACAAGGTTACGGGCCGTCTTAAGGATATGATTATCCGAGGTGGTGAAAACCTCTATCCGCGTGAGATTGAGGAGTTCTACCTCACAAATCCGAAGGTTCGAGATGTCCAGATCGTCGGCGTTCCCGATGAACGCTATGGCGAGGAATGCTGTGCGTGGATAATTCTTCACAAGGGTGAAACTGCAGACGAGGCAGAGATGAAAGAATTCGGAAACGCATCTATCGCGCGTCATAAAGTACCGAGGTACTTCTTGTTCGTCGATGAGTTCCCGATGAACGCCGCAGGTAAGATTCTCAAGTACAAAATGCGAGAAGAATCTGCAAAGATTCTGGGACTTGAATAATTTTTTGAAAAAAAGCTTGACAAATGTTTTTTGCAGGTGTAAAATCATCTTAAATTGAATATAAAAGCTATGACGAAGACGGAAAAACAAGGTAGCTTTTCAGAGAGTCGGGGATGGTGTGATCCCGATAGTGAAATGTTTCTTCCCATCACTTCTGAGCTGAAGGTCCGAAAAGTTATGAGTAGGCGCCTTCCGTGATTGCTGCGTTAATGCATAAGGCTTGTTGGAGTCTGAGTGGTGCATATTTTGCACAATTTGAGTGGTACCGCGGGTATATTGTTTACTGACCCGTCTCAAAGAAATCTTTGAGACGGGTTTTATTTTTATTCTTTCGGAAAGGAGAAATTACAATGAGTTTGGAAAAAGCAAGACAAGAATTGTCGGAGGTCGCGACCAGAATTCGCGAGATGCGCGAAATTATGGGCATGAGTGCAGAAACACTGGCAGGCGCCTGCGAGATTTCCGAGAAAGAATATCTTGATTATGAGAGCGGAAAGGCAGATATGCCGTTTACGTTCATTCATAAATGCGCTCTCACATTCGGTATTGAAATGACCGAACTTCTCGGCGGTGGGTCGGCAAAGCTTTCCTCGTACACGGTAACGAGAAAAGGCAAGGGCCAGGATACGGCGAAGGAGGATGGTATCTATATTTCAAACCTCGCGCCGAAGTTCAAGAACAAAATCGCAGAGCCGTATTGGGTTAAGTATGAGTATTCCGAAGAGCAACAGTCAAAGCCGATTCACCTTACAAAGCACAGCGGACAGGAATTCGATATTGTTATGAGCGGTTCGCTCAAGGTTCAGGTCGGAACGAATGTTGAAGTTCTCAATGAGGGCGATAGCATTTATTATAACAGCTCTACTCCTCACGGTATGATTGCTGTCGGCGGCAAGGATTGCACATTCTGCGCGGTTGTTCTTCCGGGCGAGGATGTCAGGGAAGAAGAAGTCCGCGAAAGCTTTACTGCGGCACCGAGTGTCGGAAAACTCTCCTGTGAGAAGTTTATAAAGTGCAAGGAAAGTGCACCCGGAGTTCTTGAGAGCATTAAGTTTGAAAATACAGACTCATTTAATTTCGGTTTTGATGTTGTTGACGCTGTTGCAGAAAAAACTCCCGCGAAGCTTGCAATGCTTCACGTTGACAAAAATAAGGTAGAGAGAAGATTCACTTTTGAAGATATCAAGCGCGAGTCTGCAAGATGCGCAAACTACTTTGAGTCGCTTGGTATCAAGCGTGGCGATCGTGTCATGATTGTCCTTAAGCGCCATTACCAGTTCTGGTTTGCTATGGTCGCTCTCCACAAGCTCGGCGCAGTTGCAATCCCTGCAACACACCAGCTCAAGGACCATGATTTTGAATATCGCTTCACGGCGGCAAACGTTTCCGCAATCATCTGCACTGCGGATGACTATGCGGCTGAAATGGCAGATGTCGCGGCAGAGAGATGCCCGAATCTCAAGACAAAAATTCTTGTCGGCGGAAAGCGCGACGGTTGGAACGACTTTGACGAAGAATACGGCCGCTTCTCAAGTAAGTTTGAGAGAAGTGCAGACACTCCCTGCGGCGATGAGCCTGCGCTTATGTTCTTCTCATCCGGCACAACCGGTAACCCGAAAATGGTCGAGCATAAGCACACTTATGCGCTCGGACATTTCGTAACGGCAAAATACTGGCACCGTTGCGAGCGTGACGGTCTCCACTTTACAATTTCCGATACGGGTTGGGGAAAGTCGCTCTGGGGCAAACTCTATGGTCAGTGGCTCTGTGAGGGCGCTGTGTTTGTTTATGACTTTGACCGCTTCTCTGCAAACGACATCCTTCCGATGTTTGCAAAGTATAACATCACGACTTTCTGTGCACCTCCGACAATGCTCCGCATGTTTATAAAGGAAGATCTCTCAAAATACGACCTCTCCTCAATTCACCACATGACGACTGCAGGTGAGGCACTTAACCCCGAGGTTTATAAGCAGTTTGAAAAAGCAACGGGACTCAAGATTATGGAAGGCTTCGGTCAGACTGAGACGACACTCGTAATCGCAAATCTTTACGGAACGACACCGCGTGTAGGTGCTATGGGTAAGGCTTCTCCGCAGTACAACATCGACATCGTTGACCCTGACGGCAACACAGTTCCGAACGGTGAAGTCGGCGAGATAGTTGTAAGACTCGACGAAGGAACTCCTGTCGGACTCTTCCGCCAGTACCTCGACGATGATGAGAAAATGGAAGAGTGCATGCGCTACGGTATGTACCATACGGGTGACACCGCGTGGCGAGATGAGGACGGGTATTTCTGGTATGTCAGCCGAATTGACGACGTTATCAAGTCCTCGGGTTACCGCATCGGACCGTTTGAAATTGAGAGCGTTATCATGGAGCTTCCTTTTGTCCTCGAGTGTGGTGTTTCCGCTGCTCCCGATGAGCTTCGCGGCCAGATTGTAAAGGCAAGCGTGGTTCTTACAAAGGGCACCGAACCGACGGAAGAACTGAAGAAAGAGATACAGAATTACGTCAAGGAGCACACTGCTCCGTATAAGTATCCGAGACTTGTTGTTTTCCGCGATGAACTTCCCAAAACAATCAGCGGAAAAATTCAGAGAAACAAGCTGTAAACGCTCAAAAACTGTTGACAAAACTTCAAAACAGGTATATAATATCTACAATAATATAAAAGGCTTTGACGAAGAGTGCGCAGAGGTTACGGTCCTCCAGAGAGACAGCGGTTGGTGTGAGCTGTCGGTTCTGTCTTCTGTGGTTGTAGCTTCCGAGCCGGAAGGAAGAACGTCGGTTTTCGACAAGTAGAACCTTCCCGTGATTGCTGCGTAAAGGCATAAGGCTTAATTGAGCCTGAGTGGTGCTTTAAGCACAATTTGAGTGGTACCGCGGGTGTTTTGTTTTTCTCACTCGTCTCAAAGAATTAAAACTTTGGGACGAGTGTTTTTGTTCCAATGAAAAGGAGTTATATTATGGATAATATGACAGGGCTTAATTCTAAAATTTTAGAGATGGCGGCGCGTATCCGAGAACTTCGCGAGATTGTCGGTCTTTCTTGCGAAGAAATGGCGGAGAAGACGGGCGTTGATCTTTCCGAATATCTCCGTTGCGAAAAGGGCGAGCACGACCTAAACTTTGCGTTTATCTACCGTTGCGCTGCGGCTCTAAAGGTTAACGTTACGGATATCATCGAGGGTCACAGCCCGAAACTTCAGTCGTTCACGGTTACGAGAAAGGGCGCAGGTCAGCAGATAAGCCAGGCTCATGGTATGACTTACTACAACCTTGCTTACGCTTTCAGAAACCGTATTGCCGAGCCGCTTTATGTTCGCATTGCATATGACCCGACACTTTCTGAAGACAATATCGAGCTTACAACCCACGACGGTCAGGAATGCGATATTATTGTCGAGGGACACCTTATGGTTCAGATTGGAAATCATAAGGAAATTTTAGGCCCGGGCGACAGCATATATTATGACAGTAAAACCCCTCACGGAATGATTGCGGCAAACGGCGAAGATTGCGTATTCTACGCGATTGTTCTCAATCCGAACGGTGAGCCGATTCCCGAGCTTGCTCCGACAAAGGCTATAACAGAGCCACGTGAAGTAAAGAAAGATACTAAAGAGCGAATTTATCGCAAGTATATAGATACGGTTGAAGACGAAAACGGAACTCCGACTTCAATCGAATTTAAGAACACGGATGGATTTAACTTCGCGTTTGACCTTGTCGATGAGCTTGGTCGTCGCGAACCCGAAAAGCTTGCTATGCTTCACATCGACATAAACAAGGTCGAGAGAAGATTTACATTTGCGGATATAAGCCGCGAGTCGTCAAGATGCGCGAATTATTTCAAGTCGCTCGGCATCAAGAAGGGCGATCGCGTAATGCTTGTTCTCAAGCGCCATTATCAGTTCTGGCTTGCTATGATTGGTCTCAACAAACTCGGCGCAATTGCAATTCCTGCTACAAACCAGCTTCAGGTACATGACTTTGAGTACCGCTTCCAGGCGGCAGGCGTAAATACAATCATCTGCACCTCGGACGACAATTGCCCACAGCAGGTAGAAGAAGCATCAAAGACCTGCCCCGAGCTTATAAATAAGCTTATCGTCGGCAGCGAGCGTGACGGCTGGAGAAACTTTGACGAAGAGTATAAGCTCTTCAGTTCCCACTTTGACAGGACGGAAGATTCACCCTGCGGTGATGACCTTCTCCTCATGTTCTTTACATCGGGTACTACGGGTTATCCGAAGATTGCGGCCCACAGCCACAAGTATCCGCTCGGTCACTTCCATACAGCGAAGTACTGGCACAATGTTGACCCCGACGGTCTCCACTTCACAATCTCCGATACGGGTTGGGCGAAGTCCATGTGGGGTAAGCTCTACGGTCAGTGGCTCTGCGAGGCGGCAACCTTTGTTTATGACTTTGACCGTTTTGATGCAAAGGAAATTCTTCCGATGTTTGCAAAACACCAGATAACAACCTTCTGCGCGCCGCCGACAATGCTCCGCATGCTCATCAAAGAGGATATTTCACAGTATGATTTCTCCTCCGTAAAGCATATGTCAACAGCTGGCGAAGCTCTCAACCCCGAGGTTTACAGACAATTTGAAAAGGCGACGGGTCTTCAGATTATCGAAGGCTTCGGTCAGACCGAAAGCACAATGATTATCGGTAATATGGTCGGCGCTCCGCACAAGATCGGTTCAATGGGCAAACCTGCTCCGATTTATAACGTAGAGCTTGTCAATGACCGTGGCGAAGAAGTTGCAGTCGGCGAAACGGGCGAGATTGTTATCAATGTTCGTGACGGCATGCCCTGCGGTCTCTTCAGAGGTTACTACCGCGACGAAGAGAAAACGGCTGAAGTTCTCCATGACGGCTATTACCATACAGGCGATACCGCATGGCGCGACGAAGACGGCTTCTACTGGTACGTCGGTCGTGTTGACGACGTTATCAAGTCATCAGGCTACCGCATCGGTCCGTTCGAAATTGAAAGCGTCATTATGGAGCTTCCGTATGTTCTCGAGTGTGGCGTTTCAGCCGCTCCCGATGAAGTACGCGGCCAGATAGTAAAGGCAAGCATCGTACTTACAAAGGGCACAGAGCCGACAGAAGAGCTCAAGAAAGAAATTCAGACATACGTTAAAGAGCATACTGCTCCGTATAAGTATCCGCGTCTTGTAGTCTTCCGCGATTCACTTCCGAAAACGGTAAGCGGAAAGATTCAGAGAAATAAGCTTTAATAAACTATTTACATAAAGGAGAGAAACAAAATGTATGATTTCAAAGTAGTAAAGACAACTTCTCCGAAAGCACGTCCCGCAGACGAGTCCAAGCTCGGCTTCGGTAAAGTGTTCACCGACCACATGTTTATGATGAACTATACCGAGGGCAAGGGCTGGCACGACGGCAGAATCGTTCCGTATGAGAAGCTTTCTCTTGACCCGTCCGCAATGGTATTCCATTACGGTCAGGAAATGTTCGAAGGCCTTAAGGCATACAGAGGTAAGGATGGAAAGGCTCGCCTTTTCAGACCTGATATGAACGCAAAGCGTACAAACGCTACAAACAAGCGCCTCTGCATTCCTGAGCTTCCCGAAGAGCTTTTTGTCGAAGCTTGTAAGGCAGTTGTAAAGGTGGATGAGGATTGGATTCCGACAGCTCCGGGCACATCGCTCTACATCCGTCCGTTCATTATCGCAACTGATGAGTTCCTCGGTGTTGCTCCGTCAAAGACATATCTCTTCATCATCATCCTTTCACCGTCGGGCGCATATTACGCAAGCGGTCTTGCTCCGGTTGGTATCTGGATTGAGGACGATTATGTACGCGCTGTCAAGGGCGGTATGGGCTTTGCAAAGACAGGCGGCAACTACGCTGCATCTCTCGCGGCTCAGGTCAAGGCTCACGATGAGGGTTACTCTCAGGTTCTCTGGCTTGACGGTGTTGAGCGAAAGTACATCGAAGAAGTCGGCGCTATGAACATCTTCTTCAAGATTGACGGCAAGATTGTCACACCTATGTTGAATGGCAGCATTCTTCCGGGTATCACAAGAAACTCCGTAATCGAAGTTTGCAAGTCCTGGGGATACGAGGTTGAAGAGAGAAGGATAAGCGTTGAAGAGCTTATTGATGCTCAGAAGAGCGGCAAGCTCGAAGAGTGCTTCGGCACAGGTACAGCTGCTGTTATTTCTCCGGTAGGTAAGCTCCGCTATAAGGATGATGTAATGCTCATCAACAACAACACAATCGGTGAAGTAAGCCAGAAGCTCTACGATACCATCACAGGAATCCAGTGGGGCGAATGTGAGGATAAATTCAATTGGTCAATCGTGCTTTAAATAAAAGAATAACGCTTTTCTGCGGTCATTACGGCAGCGGAAAACCGAATATAGCCGTTAACTTTGCCATTGCGAAAAGTAAGGCAGGGGAGAATGTCAGTATCGCGGACATCGACATCGTAAACCCGTATTTCCGCACAAAGGACTCGACAGTTGAGCTTGAACGTGCAGGTGTTTCTGTTGTCGCACTTCCGTTTGCGAATACGAGTGTTGATCTTCCGGCGATACCGTCGGAGGTTATGGGGCTTCTCCAGCGTCGTGATACGTTTGTTGTAATGGATGTCGGCGGTGACGACCGCGGTGCAGTCGCGCTCGGTAGATATGCTCCGACAATCCTTGCGGAAGCAAACTATGATATGGTGTTTGTGGTTAACTTCTACCGTCCGCTTACGCGCTCGGCAAAAGACGCGCTTGAAATAATGCGTGAGATTGAGGCGGCGTGCAAGATTCCGTTCACGGCTATTATAAATAATTCAAATATCGGTGAGGAGACGCGTGCAGAGGATGTTTTGAAAACAATACCGCTTGCCGAGGCTCTCTCTGATATATCAGGGCTTCCTCTTGTTGCAACGACGGCGAACGAAAAGCTCTGTGAAAATGAAGAACTTAAGGCTGTCGTTGGTCTTAAATTACAGGAAAAACTTTTTTAGGAAGGGGATTGTTATGGCTAAAGTAACATTCTTATCGGACATATGCAAAGGTTGCGGTCTTTGCGTAGGTGCATGTCCGAAGGGCATCATCGCTCTTTCAAAGGATAAAATCAACAAAAAGGGTCATGCTCCTGCTGAAATTATTGATCAGGAGAAATGCATCGGTTGTGCTTTCTGCGCAACTATGTGCCCTGACTGTGTAATCACAGTAGAAAAGTGAGGTGTTTGAAATGGCAGAAAAAGTATTGATGAAGGGAAACGAAGCAATCGCGGAAGCTGCTATCCGTGCAGGTTGCCGTCATTACTTCGGATATCCCATTACTCCGCAGACTGAAGTCGCGGCTTATATGGCAAAGAGAATGCCGAAAATCGGGGGAGTTTTCCTCCAGGCAGAGAGCGAAGTTTCTGCTATCAATATGGTTTACGGCGTTGCAGGTGCAGGTTTCCGTGTTATGACCTCATCTTCAAGCCCAGGTATCTCCCTTAAGCAGGAGGGTATCTCCTATATTGCAGGTGCAGACCTTCCGGCACTCATCGTAAACGTTCAGCGCGGTGGCCCGGGTCTTGGCGGTATTCAGCCGTCACAGTCTGACTATTTCCAGGCTACAAAGGGTGGCGGACACGCTGACTATCATCTCATCGTTCTTACACCTGAGTCTGTTCAGGAAATGGCAGATATGACAGCTCTTGCGTTTGACCTCGGTGATAAATACCGCATGCCGGTTATGCTTCTCGCAGACGGTACAATGGGTCAGATGATGGAGCCGGTTGAGCTTCCTGAGGAGAAAGTAAACGTAGTTGAAAAGCCGTGGGCTGTTACGGGTACGGAAAACAAGCGCGAGCATAATATCATAAACTCACTTTACTTAAAACCTGAAATTCTTGAAGAGAAGAACTTCGAGAGATACGAGAGATATAAGCTTATCGAAGAGACTGAAGCAAGACATGAGAGCTTTATGATGGACGATGCTGAAATCTGCGTTGCGGCATACGGTATCGCTGCCCGTGTCGCAAAGAACGCGGTTGTCGCGGCTCGTAAGGAAGGCATCAAGGTAGGTATGATTCGTCCGATTACTGTATGGCCGTTCCCGAAGAAAGCATTTGCAGAAGCTGCAGACAAGGTTAAATCATTTATCAGCGTTGAGCTTTCAATGGGTCAGATGATAGAAGACGTTGCTCTTGCTACAAGCTGCAAGAAGCCGATAAAACTCTGCAACCGTTCGGGTGGTATGATTCCGACTCCGGAGCAGGTTCTTGAAGCAATCAGAAAAGCAAATGGAGGTGCACGATAATGGTAGTATTTGAAAAACCGAAGAGCCTTACAGATGCAGAACTCCACTACTGCCCGGGATGCACTCACGGAATTATTCACCGTCTTGTAGCGAGCGCTCTTGACAAACTCGGTGTTACCGGAAAGACGGTAGGCGTTGCTCCTGTCGGATGTTCTGTTATGGCTTATGACTATTTTGCTTGCGATATGGTTGAGGCGGCTCACGGACGTGCTCCTGCTGTTGCAACAGGTCTTAAGCGTGCAATGCCCGAGAACATCATCTTTACATATCAGGGTGACGGCGACCTCGCATCAATCGGTATGGCAGAAACAGTTCACGCTGCTGCAAGAAACGAAAACATCACAATCATCTTTGTTAACAACGCAATCTACGGTATGACAGGCGGCCAGATGGCTCCGACGTCTCTCCCCGGCCAGGTCACACAGACCTCACCGTACGGTCGTGACGTCAACACTGCAGGTTATCCGATAAGGGTTTCCGAGATGCTTGCAACTCTCGACGGACCGTACTACATCGAGCGTGTTGCAGTTAACAACGTAAAGAACGTTAAAAAGGCTGAAAAGGCAATACTTAAAGCTTTTGAGAACCAGGTAAACGGCAAGGGCTTCTCTCTCATCGAGGTTGTTTCAACTTGCCCGACAAACTGGGGTATGACTCCCGAGAAGGCTCTCGAGTGGGTTGATGAGAAGATGATTCCGCATTATCCGCTCGGAGTTTATAAAGACAAGAGCGCCGAAAAGGAGGAAGCATAATTATGACTACACAGTTGCTTTTGGCAGGTTTTGGCGGTCAGGGTATCCTCTTTGCAGGTAAGTTCCTTGCATACGCAGGTCTCCTTGAGGGCAGACAGCTCAGCTGGCTTCCGTCTTACGGCCCTGAGATGCGTGGCGGTACTGCAAACTGCAGTGTTATCCTCTCTGGCGAGCCGGTCGGTTCTCCGATCGTTCCAAACCCCGACATTCTCGTCGCAATGAACCTTCCGTCACTTGACAAGTATGAGAATGCAGTTGTTCCGGGCGGAATGATTTTTGTTGACTCTACTCTCATCGAGCGCAAGGTAAAGAGAGACGACGTAAAGGTGTTCTACATCCCGTCCACTCAGCTTGCACAGCAGATGGAGGCTCCGACTCTTGCAAACATGATTATTACCGGTAAGCTTATTGCAGAGAGTGGAATAATCAAGAACGAGAGCATCGAGCAGACACTTGGAAAAATAGTTTCCGCAAAGCGCGCGAACCTCCTTGAGGTCAACCTCAAGGCACTTAAGTGCGGTATGGAATACGAAGGCTAAATTAAAAGACAAAAGACAATTTCTCACTTCGGGAAATTGTCTTTTCTTTTTATATGTGCTATAATAAGAGCATTAAAATGGGTTAGGAGTATTTTTTATGAGATACACTTTGATGAGATACCCCGAAGGCAAGACGAAGGCGGTTACGTTCAGCTATGACGACGGAGTGCCGCAGGACAGGCGTCTTGCGGAGCTGTTTGATAAATACGGCATGAAAGCCACTTTTAACTTCAATTGCGAATGTATGAGTGGGAAGAGATATACGAACGAAGAGATAAAAGAGATTTTTCTCTCAAAAGGGCACGAAATAGCCGTCCACGGCGCAAACCACAGAGCAAACGGCAACCTGCGCCCCATTGAAGGTATAAGAGATGTTCTTGACTGCCGACTCGAGCTTGAGGAGAGGTGCGGCCAAATCATCCGAGGTATGGCATATCCTGATTCGGGAATAACACTTTTCGGAAATTTCGGAAGCTATGAGATGGTTAAGCAGTATCTCACAGAGCTTGATATTGCCTATTCGCGCACGCTCGGCGGAGATAATAACTTGTTTATGCTTCCGGATGATTTCCACGCCTGGATGCCGTCCGCCCACCACGACAACCCGAAAATTTTGGAGTATGTTGAGGAGTTTCTTGCGCTTGACGTTTCCAAAATTCCG
>JAZQSI010000069.1:0-12202 GCA_045629985.1 Eubacteriales bacterium | reverse complement strand
TGACGCGTGTATCCTTTGCATCGAAGTGATGCGGAACCTGAGAGATGTTGTTTGAGGCGCCGTGATTCGTTTCGTTTACGACAACCGTGTTGTGCGCAAGTGCCGTTCCTGACCACTGTGAAGTGTGCGGGTCACCCGTGTTCGGAGTTTCGGGGTAACCGAGGTCGGTCGTCATACCGATGCCGTACGCCTCAATACCGAGGTCGAGGAAGTCGCCGTGGTTATGGCCCTTATGGCCCCAGAAGTTCAATGTAAAGTCACGCGTTGTATCGCTGATTGTGGAAACGCCTGCTGAGTCAAAGAGCGTACCGTCACGGAGAGCGGCAAAGCCATAACCCGTCATGATCGAGCTCTTGTCGTAAGGATACTCGCCGTATTCCTCAATTATCGCCATAACCTCGTCATAGAGGGCTTCGGGGTTTCTCGTATAGATATCGAAGTGATGATCCTTGAGGTCCTCTCCCTGCTGCATGTAAAGATGCTGAGCCATCTTTATTGCTTCTTCGCGAACCTCCGGTATTTCGCTGTCCTTCGTATAGTAGAAGGCTGTTGCAAGCGGAACTCTGTCGGGGTACTTGTTGTAGTATCCCGGCTGACCTGAGTCTGCAAGCGCCTTGACGCCGCGGCGGACGAGCGTAAGCGTCTGGAATGAGTTGATAAGCTTTAAGTACTTCGGGTGCTCAAGAATCGAGATCTGGTCGAGCTCGCCACCATTTTTCTGGTATCTTGCGAGGCTTTCTGCAGCCTTGATAAAGTCTGTTACACCGAGGTTGTTATAAGACGGGGACTCGTAGTTCTGACCGTCGCGGTAAACTACGTCAACGAGCCTTTCGCTGATTTCACCACCGGTGTTGTAGGACATATCGTTTGTCCACTTTGACTTATAGAGCCACTCAAGCATCTCTGCAGTGTCCTTCTTGTGGTCAAGAGCGATACCTGCATTTGCAACTGCGAGCTGGTTAAGACCAAAGTTACCGTTGAGCTGTGAATTAAGCGTTGTTTCGTAGATTTCGCGGCAGATGCCGTCTTCAATATTCTGACGAATCTTCGTTGCAGTTGACTTATCGTTTTCCATACCGTAGTAAACTGCCTTGTTGTGGAGGTATTCTATAACCTCGGGATCCTCAAACATCGGCCAGAATGCATCGTATGCATCTGCGAGATACTCTGCAACGTAGCACTCCCAGATCTTACCGACTGCTTTACCTGCAATAGATCCGCCGTTGATGTTCGTAAATCTCGGGAGATAGATGTTGAGGTCGTATGTCGGGTAGATATCTGCAAGGCGGTCGATGAGGATTGCGCCTGCCATACCGTACTTCTTCTCACCTGTGAAGAAGTACGCCTTCTTCAATGCATTGAACGCATGAAGGAACAAGGTTGTATCCTTGATATAGAAGTGAGCGAAGTGGTTGTAGAAGCCGATATAAGTATGGACTTCTTCAACACCGTTTGCAAACTTCTTGCCCGTATTGTAGCCCATGCCGTCGTCAACGCCCCAGCGCTCGACAGTTTCAACAGATGCGTCAAAGAGTACGGGGCAATTTGCATTTCCGACTTCAGGATAAAGGTTGTTGTGGAGATATCCCCCCTCAACACCATAGCCGTAGTAGAGATACCACTCATCCGAGCAGTCCTCACCGGGGGAGACAAGCGCGATTGCTTCATCGCTCATGAGTCCCTTTTCAATAAGCATTGCGCGGTGGGCTTCAAGAGCTGTTATGCGGTCAAACTGTGCACCGTTTGCCTGCGTTCTTCCAAGCTCATAAAAGCTTTCAAAGTCGTTTGACGGGAATGAACGGGAACACTCGGGGCAAGTGATTTTCCACGGGTTCTTGAGCGGATCAACATTAAACGGATAGTTTCCGTAGCCGAGCTTGTAAAGATCCTTTCGGCAGTAACGGCAGATGTACTCTTCACCGTCGCCCTCATACCCGACGTGGTATGTTCTCGGAACGCCGTTGCTTGTTACGGAATACCAAAGGAAGTCATAGCCTTTTTCGAGGTATTTATCAGCTTTCTTTACCGCTTCTCTCTTCTCTTCCTTTGCCCAATCGTATTTCTTTATATTCTCGCGAGCGGCTTCAATCATCTCATCGGAGTAGAGCGTTCTTCCGCTCTTTCCGATGTCTGCCACCTTGAATGCGAAGGTTTTTACTGCATTTGTGCCGCGGTAGGTGATATCCACCATAACCTCTGCATCGCCTGCATTTCTGCCTGTCTTTACGTAGTAACTGCCGTTTTCATAAACGATTTCGGCAACATCTTCTCCCGCTGTAAGAGAAACCTCGTTTACCTTGATAAGCTCGGGGTTTAAAATATCAATCTCGTTTCCATACTCATCGAGGAGGGTGTAGGAAAGCTTGCGGTAAGCATCGAAGTAGAGCTCGTCGCCCTCGTTATCAACAGTTTCGATAGCTACGTCAATGTGATCAAACGGGCCACGTGCCGCCTCGAGGATGACCTTGCGAAGCGAGAAGTAGTGTCTTCCCGTATTGGAGAGGTACTTATTGTCAGAATGGAGCTTTAAGAGGATGAAGTATTCTCCGCCGCGATCTACCGTGACCGTACCTGCTGTCTGTGTGCGATTTTCAAAGTCTCGTGAGGTGACCGTTCCTATCGGGTCGATGTTCTCAACATCCGCAAGTGTGATATTTTTGATATCGCCCTTCGGGAGGAAGTATATATCCGCTTCACATCCGATGGTGAACGGATATGTTTCGATATTAAGGTCGTATGTTCCCTTTACGGGCACACGGAGCATAAGCGCATAGAATGAGCCCTTCGGATAGTCTGACGGTGACGGTGAGAGGAGCGCAGAGTCCATCTCAATTGCACGCCATGTGATGTTTGCGTAGTTGTTGTATGCCCAGAGCTCTGTAACAGTCTCGTCAATCTCGTCGTATGAGTAAACATATGGCGGGTCGCGGAGACGGCCTGTTGAGGTTTCAAGACGGTTATTGTGCGGATTGTAGGTCGTTTTATCCTTCATCGAGGCTGTACCGATGTTGTAGATGAGGTTTACGCCGATGTTTTCTGCATTCGGGTCGTAAATCTCGAACTTGAACTCGCCGAAAAACTCGGGAGCTGATTTCTCTGTTGCCGTGATTACGACATCGCCCTGCGAGATTGCAGTTACGACACCGTTTGCATCAACCGTTGCGATGGATGCATCGGAGCTTTCGAAGGTGAGGTCATCGTATGCGATTTCCTTCTCGCCTGCATATTCCCAAGTTTCCTTTACTGTAAGCGGAATTTCCTCGCCGTTGTAGAGGATGTCGGTATCTGCCTTGATTGAAAGACCTGTCTGATAGTCATAGTCTGCCGGAACAAGACGTACGCCCGAGAGATCGAACCATTGAATTTCCTTGCCGCTTGACGGCTCTGTTGACATTGTGCCGTTGATAGTCATTGATTTTGCATCGGCGACAAATGCGAGGATGTACTCGCCGGGCTCGTCAATCTCTACGTTGCCGACATAAGCATAGCTCTTTGTCGTTGCCATGTTGAAGTAGCCGAGTTTTGCTTCTGACGGGTAGGTTGACGGAGTTGCCGTGACTGCACCGTCCTCTCCGTCCTTGAAGAAGTAAGCTGCGCATGCCGCGCCATTTGCGTAATTGCCTGAGCTTGCCTGTAAGATGTACTCACCCGGAGCATCAACTTCAAGGCGGATTGCAACGAAGTTTGTTTTGTTTTCAGTCTCGTAGTATTCGGGAACAAACTGCTGCTGCATCGTACCTGCCACTATATGGAGAGCACCGAGCGGACCGTAGTTTGCTGCGAGCGCCCACTTGTCGGTGAGCTTCTTATCTCCGTCCTCGTCAGTTGTGTCGAGCGTCATAAAAGGAGCGCCGTCCTTTGAATACTCTCCCGCAACTTCATATGTCCATGTGAACATATCTGTAAAGTAAAGGGCGCTGTTTACCGCACGGAGAACGGGCTTGCCACTGTAATCGTCGGTCGTGAGCATCTTATCGACGTTCATACCCTTCTGGGACATGATGTACTCAAAGATGCGGACAACGCCCGGAGTGATGACTTTGATATCTACCGTTGCGGTCTTTGATGTATCTGCTTTGTAGGTAGCGGTGATTGTAGCCGTGCCTTTTGATACACCTGTTACGACACCGTTTTCATCTACTGTTGCGATTACGTTATCGGAGCTTTCGAATGTAACATCGCTTGCATCGACTGCACGCTCGCCCATAACGGACCATGTAGCCTTTACGGAAGCGGTTGCTGTCTTTCCAACCGTGATTTCCGACTTATCGGAGGAAATTTCGATTTTTTCAAGAGTGTTATCCCCTGCCGGAACAAGCTTTACACCGGAGAGGTTAAACCACTGTATTTTCTTTCCGCTTCCGGGTTCAGTTGCGGTTGCACCGTTTACGGTGAGTGAGTTTTCATCCGCAACAAATGCGAGAATGTAGTTTCCTTCAGAACCTACGGTTGCATTTCCTGCGTGAGCGTAGTTTGGTGATGCGCCCATATCAAAATATCCGAGCTTTGCGCTTTCAGGGTATGTTGACGGGTCTGTGGGCGTTACGTCTGCAGTATCTTCCTTGAAGAAGTAAACCGCAGGAGCGGCACCGTTCGGGAAATTGCCCGATTTTGCCTGGATAATATATTCGCCTGCTGTTTCAACATTGAGACGGAGAGCAACGAAGTTTGTTCTTCCTTCAATCTCGTAGTATTCGGGAACAAACTGCTGCTGCATCGTACCTGCCACTATATGGAGAGCACCGAGCGGACCGTAGTTTGCAACGAGTGCCCACTTGTCGGTCTTTGTTGTATCCATTGCCATAAACGCCGAGCCTGTTGCAGAGTACTCCGCCGGAACCTCGTATGTCCAGTCGAACATACCGGTGAAGTACATAGCGTTATTCGCCTCGCGGATAACAGGCTTGCCGTTGTAATCGGCTGTCGTTATCATCTTTGCGGTATCAAAGCCCGCCTGGCTTGTGACGTACTCGTACGTACGCTGAACGGGAGCTGTGGTAACAGCAACCTCTACGATAGCTGTCTTTGACGTATCAGCCACAAGAGTTGCCTTAATTTCCGCAGTACCTGCAGAAACACCTGTAACGACACCGTTTGCATCTACTGTCGCTATGGTCTCGTCAGAGCTTTCGAATATTACATCGGAAACCGGGATATCCTTTTCACCGGAACCTGACCAGACGGCTTTTGGTTCAACCGTAATGGACTTTCCGATAACAACGCTTGTTTTTTCAGCACTGATCTTTATGCCTGTAAGCTTATCTTCGGCAACGCTCACGGTCTTTCTTGTTGCACTCGCCGTCTGCTCTACTCCGCCGATAACCGGGGTAAATACAATAGCTGTTTCACCTTCTGTTTTACCAAGAAGCGCATAGGTTGTTTCCTCTCTCGCGTCAATGCCACCCTTTATGCTTGTGACTTCGACAACATCCGTATCTTCAGACTCAATCTTTATGTAGTTCTGTGTATCTTTTCCCGCATTGTAGTACGTTGTTGTATCAATAGCATATTCGGGGAATTCATACAACTCTCCGTTGCTCATCTTTACGGAAGCCTTAAGGTCTGAAACCGTTGCACCCGCTTCGACAGTAGCAGGGAAATTGTTCGCGATGACCTCTGCCGTCGGCGCGCTGTCAAGCTTTATAAGCGAAAGCTTCGAAATGAACGCTACCGTTACCGAACCCACCGCACCGAATGCGATATAGTTCTCTCCTTCGGAGAAGTAAGCAGGGTTGAAGGTCGTGTCAGTACCTGCATACCAATCGCCGAGGAAAGTGTACTTTCCTCCCGCAATGTGGTAAACGGAATATGGTCCGGTTTCTCCGGCATTTGCGCTAAACTTTGTGTTGAGAGCATACCAGCCGGCCTTGCCCTGCGGGATGTTTATCTTGATTACGCGGTTGTTGGTATCTGTTGCAGAAGTCTGCCACGTTGCCTTTACGTTATAAAAACGAAGACCTCCTGCGGCATAGTCCCACTTGATATAATCTCCCATTCCGGTTGCAATACCGAAATTTTCAGGAGTGTTTTCTTCAGTGAGAACAACATGGCGTGTTCCGCTGAGTGTCGGGTCCGCCTTTACCCACGCACCGAAGTCGAACACAATATCGCCATCTGCGGCAAATGTCGCAGGGATAAGCGATATGAGCATGCAAAGTGCAAGCAAAAGAGCCGTTACTTTTTTCATTTTTCTTCCTCCCTATTGTATTTATACTTAATATATTCTTAATTTTTCAGGTATTAAAATTATACCTTGCCGCACGCGTGAAGTCAAGCAATCATAGGCAGTAAAATTTGTATTTTCTTTTCACCTATTGACACTTCCTAACTTTGTGCTAAAATAATTATATCGCATCTGTTTTCATATATGAATACTATTACAGATGAAAAAAGCAAACAAAAACTACGAATTTGGATAGTGATTGATATGCTCACTCCTTTTAAGAAGGTTGCCCCGGCTTTCTCGATAGAAAGCCTTGCGCATCCCCACGAACACAACCTTCCCGCTCCCTTCGCCTCTGTCGGCGAATTCTACAACTTCATTGAGATCTGCTACTTAAAAAGCGGAAAAGCGGAATTTGTAATCGAAGAGAAGGTTTATCTCGTCGAGGGAGGAACTCTTGTTTTTTACAAACCATTGCACTTTCATAAATTCAGAAGTGTCGAGGGCAACTCTCTGAAACTGTATAATCTTTCCATGGAAATAAGCGGAAATTTGCCAAGCGGAATTTATGACACCCCGTTTTCACTTGATTCGCGGCAGGAAGAAAAATTTTTGTCCGCATTCAACGCCGCACGCGATTTTCTCGAAAGCGGGGCAGATGACACAACGGGAACACTCGCCGCACTTGAGCTTCAGAGTCTGATTATTGATATCAGCCGCACCCCTCTTCCGCATCACGAATATCTCCCGACAGATGCCGCTCGCAAATATAAAGAAATTATCGAAACCATGGAAAAGGAAATTTACTCAAACATCACGCTTGAAGAAATCGCAAAGCGCGTAAATATAAGCCGCAGCTATCTCAAAACTCTCTTTGCAAAGTACTGCGACATTTCCCCGAAAGAGTATTACCGCAAGCTTCGCCTGAGGGAGACAATGCAGCTCCTTTTGGACGACGTTTCCGTTTCGGAAATCGCAGAGCGGATGAATTTCTCCTACCCCAACAATTTTACGGAGTTCTTTAAAAACGAGACGGGAATGAGCCCCACGGAATACAAAACTCTCGCCACGGAATTTCGGACGAGATCGTAAATGCAATAAAAAAAGAGTGTCCTCACGGACACTCTTTTTGTTGTTTTGATTATTCGATTGAAAGTGACTTCTTCGGGCAGGCATCAACGCAGATTCCGCACTTGATGCACTTTTCATCGTCAACCGCCCATGTTTTTTCTGCGCGGTCAACCGTAATTGCGCCCTCGGGGCACTTCTTTGCACAGAGCGTGCAATAAACGCAAGAATCGGAGCACTTGAGGCTACCGTCTGCCGCAGGAGCAGGAGCTTCTTCCTTCTTCTCGACCGGTGTCGGCGCAGGAACGCCTTCCGCTTCAGCGGCGCAGGTTGCGTTTATGTCACCGATTGAAAGCGACTTCTTCGGACATGCCGATACACATACTCCGCAGAGTGTGCACTTTTCGCGGTCAATCTCCCATGTCTTGTTTGCACGGTCAACCGTGATAGCCTCAGCCGGGCACTTCTTTGCGCAGAGAGTGCAGTAAACACAAGAATCAGAGCAGACGACGCCCTCTGTAACCTCGGCAAAGTCGAGGCACTTCTTCGGGCACTTGCCGATACAGAGGCCGCACTTTACGCACTTCTCTTCATCGACAACCCAGCTCTTGTTTGCACGGTCAACCGTGATTGCACCCTCGGGGCAGTTCTTTGCACAGAGACCGCAGTAGATGCAGGCATCTGTGATTGCGAGCTTTCCTTTGACCTTTTCTTTGATGCGCTCACCGCGGACGATGAGGTCAGCCGGGTCGGTTGCTACCATGTGGTAGTCGCCCGTGAGCTCGATTGCCTTTTCCGAGCAGAAGTCCTGGCACGTTCCGCAGAAGGTGCAGGATGTGAGGTCAAACTCGTAGGTAATCTTCTCGCCGCCCTCGACTTCTTCGCTTGTTCTCGTAATGGCATCGGGTGCACAAACCTTGATGCACATTCCGCAGTTTACGCACTTGTCGGGGTAGTATGCAATTCTTCCGCGGTAGTTGGGCTTCGCCTCAACGTTTACTGCGGGGAAATTTACCGTTGACGGCTTTGAAAAGAGATTGCAAATCGCTTCTTTTAAAAACGGGAATGAAAACTTCATTTGTTCATTGCCTCCCTTTTCTCTTTGAGAATTTCCGCAGCCTTTGCAAGACCCTCGATGATTGCCTCAGGCTTCGGAGTGCAGCCTGCGATTGAGACGTCAACGTGGGTGTAGTTCTCAAGCGGACCCTCTACGGAGTAGCTTCCCTTGAAAACATTGCAGGAGCGCGGGCAGGAGCCGATTGAAACTACGCATCTTGGCTCCGGAACCTGCTCGAGCGTTCTTATAAGACGCTCTTTGGACTGGCTTGTGATCGGGCCCGATACAACGACGATGTCGGCGTGACGCGGTGTGCCTGCGAGCTTGAAGCCGAAGCGCTCGGCATCATAGCGCGGAGTGAGCACTGCGACGAGCTCGATGTCACAGCCGTTGCAGGAGCCTGTGTTAACGTGGTAAATCCAGGGGGATTTAGCCATGCTTTTTGCAATAAGTTTTTTAAACATAATCTAATCTCCCTTCCTTAGAATATCCACACAAGGATTAAGCTGATTGCCGCAAGAGCCGCAACGAACGTCCAGTAGAACTTGAAGAGGTGCTCTATCTTAAGACGTGCGCAGATTGCGTGTGCAAGCGTCATTGTGATTACTGTGAGAACAGCGCAAATTGCAACGAGGATGAGTGCGTTGAGAGCAACGTATCCCGTGTTGATTCCACCGAAGAAAAGAACGGTGAAGAGCGCTGTCATAATAAACATCTTGATTGCCGTGTTGAGCTTGAACATAGCGAGCGGTGCGCCGCTGTATTCAACGAGCGGACCTTCGCAGATTTCAGTTTCAGCTTCGGCAACGTCAAACGGCTGTGTTCCGACCTCGGCAGGAATGACGAGGAGGAATGCGATAGCCGCAGGGATGAGACGCCAGTTTGCAATAAGAAGCCCTGACTCCTGCTGGAACTCGCCGATTGCTCTCATTGAGAAACAGAGCTCGTCTCCGCCGACTGCTTTTGCAACAGCGAGGAGGACGATAACGAGCGGGAGCTCGTATGCCATCATTGTTACCATCTCACGTGAGATACCTATACCTGCGTACGGTGAGCCCGATGCCGAACCGCCGATAATCATTGCAACTGCAGGGATTGTAAGGAGATAAAGAAGAATTATCATATCGCCCTGAGTTGAGAATGCGGTGTAGCCGAAAATCGGAATGAAGAGCATCATTACGACAAGGCTTGCAAAGCCGACTATCGGAGCCGCGAGGAAAACTTTCTTGTTTGCCGCATCGGGAACGATTGTTTCTTTTCCCATGAGCTTGAAGAAGTCATAAAACGGCTGGATTATCGGAGGGCCTTTTCTCTTCTGCATACGTGCAAGAATCTTACGGTCAAGACCTGCGAGCAAAAGTCCGATTATTGCGACAAACAAAAGTCCCGGGAATACGAGAACGGAAAATGCGTTCTGCAAAATTGTCATTATAATTTCCACTTTCACTCACCTCCTTAACCGATAAAAGCATACATAACAAACATAAAGACCGTTATAATCGCCGCGGCGATAACTACATAAGTAGCATAGTCGTTTACGTTTCCTGAATGGAGACCCTGCATAACCTTGAAGTATCCCTTGAAGTCGTGCTTGAATCCCCAGAAGAGGTCAGAACCTCCAACGTGGGAATGCTCGCTATGCTCACCGCCGAAGAAGGTTGCATACTTGCCATCAACCTTCTCTGCATTGTCGTTTACGCGAACTGCGCCACGGCTCTTTTCACCCGTGAGAACGACGATGCATACTGCAATGAGAACGATTGCAAAGAGAACGAGCCAGAGAACGGGGTTCCAGAGGCTGAAGGATGATGCCTCAACCGCTGTATCAACAACACCGTGAGCTTCGGCAACACCCTCGCCCATCATTGTGTTGATGTAGTTTGTGACGTTGAACGCTGCATTTGCGGCAGGAGTGAGGATGTATTTTGCAACAACATCATAGAATACACCGCCAAGAACGCAGAGTGCGGACATAATCCACATCGGAACGCGCATCGAGAGCGGAACTTCCTTTGTTTCCTCGAGGTGCTTCGGAAGCTGGCCGAAGAACCCCGCCTGGGTAACCTTGATAAAGGAAGCGAGAGTCATAACCGATACGACGAGCGCGACGATTGTAACGAACGCATAAGCGAAGTTTCCTGTTTCCGTTGCGTGTGCAAAGGTTGACTGATAAATCATCCACTTTGAAGCAAAGCCGTTGAACGGCGGAATACCCGAGATGGAGAATGCACCGATGAGGAAGCAGATCGTAGTTTTGGGCATACGCTTTGAGAGACCGCCGAGCTTGTCAAGGTCAGTAGTTCCCGTAGCGTAGAGAACAGCACCTGCGGCAAGGAAGAGAAGTCCCTTGAAGAGGGTGTGGTTCATAGCGTGGAAAAGACCGCTTGAGAGACCTGCAACGGTTCCGAGACCGATTGCCGTGATAACGTAACCAATCTGCGAGATACTGTGGAAAGCTAAAAGTCTCTTGAAGTCGTGCTGTGCAAGAGCCATTGTTACGCCGACGAACATAGTAACCGTTCCGAATGTGACGAGAAGAATATTGAATGCGGGAATATTCATCGCACGGAAGATTACGTATGTAAGTCTTATCATTGCGTAAACGCCTGCTTTGTTAACCATACCCGAGAATACCATTGAGATGGATGTCGGAGCTGTCATATAAGCGTCAGCCGCAGGGGTATGGAACGGAACGATGTAGCTCTTTACGCCAAAGCCTGCAAACATAAGCGCAAATGCGAAGATTGTTGTCGGGTTGAGCGAGTTTGCAGAGAGGACTGCAGAAATCTGCGCCATGTTGAGCGTTTTGCACTGCGCGTAGAGAAGCGCGATACCTGCAAGCGTGAGTGAAGAGCCGATTGAGCCGATGATGAGGTATTTAAAACCTGCCTCAAGGCTCTCTGCCTTCTTGTTTCTGAATGCCGTGAGCGCTACGGATGCAAAAGTCATAATCTCTATCATAACGAACATATTGAATACGTCGCCCGTGAGAACGAGACCGAGCACCGAGCCCGAAAGCATAAGGAAGAGCGTGTAGTAATGGCCGAGGTGATGGTCACGAGCCATATACTTGATTGAGTAAATAGCCGAGAGAAGGACGGTTGTGACAACCAAAAGCGCGAAGAAGAGGTTGAGCGCGTCTATCTCGTAGCCGATACCGATTGCAAATCCTGCAACGGGAGACCAGTTACCCATCCAGTAGGTAACGATGTTGCCGTCAAAAAGAACGGGCTTGATGAGCGCGGCGATGAGCGCGAATGCGCCGAATGCCGCGATGAGAGTCAGCGTATTTCTGATGACCTTGTTCTTTGCGCCGAAAATCTCGATGAGGAACGCAAAGAGGAAGAGTCCCATAACCGCAATAACGGGGAAATGCTGCACAAAATCAAGAGTAAGGAAATCAAACATTATCCGCGAATCCTCCTTATCTCATCAGCATTAAGTGTCTTATACTTACGGTAAATCATAATTACAAGAGCGAGAGCCATTGCAGTTACACAAGCGCCGATAACGATGGACGTGAGCGTGAGTGCCTGCGGCACGGGGTCAACAAAGAATCTTGAAGAGATTCCGTTTGTGAGGTCGCTGAATGTGTAAATCGGAGCTGTACCGACATCGTTCCAGCCGATGCTTACGATGAGAAGGTTTACACCGTAGTCAATAATTCCGAGACCGAGAACGATTTTGATAAGGTTTTTCTTCACACACACGGTATAAAGACCGAGGACGATGAGAAAAACTGAAGCGATATAGTTAACTGTAATCATTATTCTTCATCCTCCTCTGCATCATTGTCTGCATTCGGGGCAAGAAGTGCAAGAAGGAGCATAAGAAGGAAAGCTATGCCCGTGAGCACCTTGAAGCCTACCGAAAAGCCCATGAATGTAACCGTACCTGCCGATATGAGGTCGCCG
>JAZQSI010000068.1:0-2897 GCA_045629985.1 Eubacteriales bacterium | reverse complement strand
GCACTTGTGTTCGGTGCAACGGTGGGGGTGAAGCTCGTCGCCTCGCCGTTTGCGGTCGTTCCGCCGCCGCTTGCGCTCTGCGCTTCACAGCCGATTGCGGAGAATATTATCACAAAGGCAATTACCGCCGCTATTATCTTTTTTGTCATTTTCTTGTTTTTCATTTTTGCGCCCTCCTTTCAAAAAGCTGTTGACAAATCTATCGTTTTGTGGTATTATGTTAGTGGAAGAGCATACCGATGACGGTTGCCTCCCATTGTGAAGAACTAACCGTCCTTGACCGTGGAAAGTTTCAGGCGGTTAGTTCTTTTTGATTTATTTATCGTCTTTGTCTTTTCTGACAAAAGAGATAATCGCCAAAATGACGCTAAGGAATGCGAAAAGTTCGCCCCAAGTAACCATTGGCACCACCTCCTCGCCATAGTGTGAGGAGGTTTTTTATGTATGACGGGCATACCAATGCTCTGCGGTGAAAGTCCGCTGGGAGGTAGTTACCGACCAACCCGAAAGCGACTCCCAAGGTTTGCATCGTGAGGTGTAGGCGAGAAGAAGGGATAGCGAAATCGTAGCCTGACGGACAGAAACTTGGTACTAAGGCGTAGTAGGCGGATAAGTTGGCATAAGGCAGCGAAGTCCAAAAGGTAACCGTAACCCTACTATGTAAACCAAGCAGGTAGACGAGGAAAGAATATTGGTTTATCCCGTGAGGTCTCATAGGTGCGTAGGAGTAGACCTATTCGAAACGAAACACAGTAACAACGAACTATGAGAAGTCAGCAGAGGTCATAGTACCAAGAAAAAAACTTGGGAAGGACCGAACAATTCAAATTGTCGAATTGTAATGTATGTTCCGAATAATTGCCCGACCATGTGCGAAACTGAAGCGTATTCGAGGGGAAGCACAAATAACATAGGGTAAAAAAAAAATGTATTCGGAAGCGGAAAGGAAAGGAGACAGACTATGTCGGAAATGCTTGAAAAGATACTGAGTAACGAAAATATCGAGAAAGCCTACAAAAGAGTTTATGCAAACAAAGGTGCAGGCGGAGTTGACGGAGTTACGACCAAGGAGCTTGAAGAATATATGAAAGCAAACTGGAAAGGTATCAAAGAACAAATCCGAACGAGGACTTACAAACCGCAACCTGTGCTTAGGGTAGAAATACCCAAGCCAAACGGAGGAGTAAGAAAACTCGGAATCCCCACGGTGATTGACAGAGTGATCGAACAAGCAATAACCCAAGTATTAACACCCATATTCGACCCAATGTTTCACGAAAGCAGTTACGGGTTCAGACCGAACCGCAGATGTGAGCAAGCGATCGTAAAGTTGCTTGAATTATTCAATGATGGATTTGTATGGATAGTGGATATTGATCTTGAGAAGTTCTTTGACAACGTACCGCAAGATAAGTTGATGAGTTTTGTCGGGAGAGTGATACACGATGGAGACACGGAAAGTTTAATACGGAAGTATCTCAAAGCGGGTGTTATGAACCGAGGCAAATACGAGCCAACTGACATAGGCACACCGCAAGGTGGAAATTTATCACCATTGCTCAGCAACATTATGTTGAACGAGCTTGACTATGAGCTTGAACACAGAGGGCTCAACTTTACGAGATATGCAGATGATGTAGTAATCGTATTAAAGAGCAAAGCGGCGGCGACGAGGGTGATGTATTCCATAACCGACTGGATTGAAAGAAAGCTTGGATTAAAGGTGAATGCGACCAAAACAAAGGTCACACCTCCGAGCAAACTTAAATATCTTGGCTTTGGCTTTTGGAAAGACAAAGAAGGTTGGAAGGCAAGACCTCACGAAAGCTCGGTGGAAAGGCTCAAAAGGAAACTCAAAGCATTGTGCAAGAGGAATTGGAGCATTGACTTAACATACCGAATTAAGAAGATTAACGAGGTAGTGAGAGGCTGGATAAATTACTTTCGCATAGGCTCAATGAAAACAAAGCTTCAACGCATCGATGAACAAATGAGAGTAAGAATGATTATCATCATTTGGAAGCAATGGAAGACAAGAGCCAGAAGGGTATGGGGACTTCGAAAACTCGGGATTGACACAGTTCGAGCAATCTTGATGGCAAGAATGGGTGACAGATATATGGTGGTTGCCCATAATCCCATTGTCAAGAAAGCAATTTCCAAAGAAAAACTGACCAAGCGAGGCTTAGTCAGTCTTTCGGATTACTACCAAAAGGTAGCACACAGTTGATTTTGAATTGAACCGCCGTATGCCGAACGGCACGTACGGTGGTGTGAGAGGTGAATTAAAGTTCACCTACTCGATTTAATTCCTTACCACAAAAACTGCAGGCTTCTCATTATCTCCAACCGCTTTTATCCAATCCATTTCAAATAACTTACTCACTAACTTGTCTATCGAATAGAAGCGATAAACAAATGCGCCAACATATTCTGCGTTTTTACGGATATGAGAAGGAGCAAGATCCGCGGTAATATTTGCGGCAAGCTCGGCAGTCTTTCGGTTCAAGTCCGAAACAATAGTGATGCACTCTTGAAGCATCTGCTTAAGTTCGTCGTATTCCTCATTCGACCAAACAGCAAAATTAGCCTTGCCGTCCTTGACATAATGAAGATCATTCAGTACTTTTTGCCAATCCTTCGGCAAATATTCAAAGCAATCAACCGCTGTGCAAACAATGGGATCGGTCATTTGTCCTTCAAAGTGCTGCGCGTTAAGTGTTTGTCGGAAATTCATAGCGATAACACTTCCGCGCCCATCACTTGCCGGGCAACCATTGTAAATACCTTGAATACCTCTCGGTAATTTATCTCCAACAACATTCTCGGTGCTTCTGCCCCAAATAATACCGTGTCCGCCACCACCGTTCACGAGTGAATAAGGTCCGTCTTTGGGT
>JAZQSI010000067.1:0-2104 GCA_045629985.1 Eubacteriales bacterium | reverse complement strand
GCTGAAGAGAACATACGGAGAGCAACGTCCCTGATGTCCTGCTCGGTAGCATCCGGAGCAGATGACGGAGCCTTGCCTTCAAGAAGACCCTTGAAGTCGTCGCACATATCAAAGTAAATCCAGTTGTCGTGCGGAACTCCGTATCTGAGAAAGTCTTTGTAGATGTTATTCGAGCCTACGCTGTCGAGGTCGTAAAGGTATGAAAGATCTGCTGTCTTGTCGTATTCAAACTTCTTTACGCTGTCGGGTACTATGAGAATGTGCTTTCCGCTGTTCTTTACGGTAAAGGCATCAGCTATCATAGCTTCGCCATCGGTGTATGTAACATTCTCTGCGATGAGGTTCTCATCGTTTATATAGCTCTCTGCCGTTCCGACCTTGTATTCCGCAAGATAAACGGAGAAGGGAGAGTCATCGGCAAAAGCTTTTGAGATGAGGTTTAAATAGTGAACACCGAATGCTTCAAAGCCGGGAATTATAACAGCTTTATATCCATTGGGTGCACCACTTACCGTATCAAGCTCCGAGATGTCTAGCGAGAGCGGATTTTCTGCTGTTTTTGTAAGGTTAATTGATTTAATCGCGCAACCGTCGTCTGAAAGAAGCTCGATAATCAAAACATACTCACGCTTTGCATCGACAACGATGTTTTCTGCAACCGTGCTCTCATCGAAAATCTTTGCATCATCGATGATGAGGTTGTCAGATGTCATGTAATAAGCGCCGGAGTTCTGACCGTTTACGTACTCAGAGAAATATATATTTACATTCGGGTTACCGGAGTAAATATCATCATTTCCCGTGACTTCGCTTTTTGTAAACTTAAGGTTGTATATGCCGCGTTTATCCGGTTTTACTCTGAACGCTGACCAGGCCTCTGTAAGAGAGTCTGCGCTGTCATCCTCTGTAGAAGAAGCTTTTGATTTTGCGAGAGAGAAGGACTTTATCGTGAGGTTACAGTTAGTTACTCTGAAAAGAACAATATATTCATCGCTTCCGCCGGAAACCGTGAATTCATTCGATTCAATGAGAGTGTCTGCATTAAAAATAGTTGTACCGCTTCCTGTGTCAACACTTGTCCATTTCTTTTGATAGACACGGTTTGCATCGGTAATATATGAGTCGCCGTCCGTCACGTTTGAATCAAACGGTGCAACATACATTTCAAGTGTTGCAGGTTGCTGGAAAGCCTTGCTTCTTCCGGTAGTAACGGAAAGCTTGTAGGTTCCGGCATCAAGCGGAGCGCGTACCTTGAACGCTGACCAGACATCCGTATCTTTTGCAAAGGTCGGAAGATTCTGCTCTCTGTAAGCGGATACCTGAAGTTCGCCGCCATAAATTGCGTTCAGGGTCTGATTTTTTCGTTCTGCACGGCGCTCGGTAGTGTTCGTGTGTCCAAGCGCTTTGACTTCATCGTTTGCGTCAAAGTAAATCCAGTTTGAATTAAACGAACCGTCTGCGCCGTATGTTTTGTAAATGTCCTGGATATCAAGGAATGTATATCCTGCTGTTGAGGGGTTCATTGTGAAGGAAATCGGGCCCTGATGATATTTTTTCATAAGCCACAGTGCATCATCAACAAAGACGTTTGTCCTTTTGCTGTGTCCTGCAGCTTCGGCGTCATTCCTCAAAGCCTTGAACTCGTCGGACATATCAAAATACATCCAGTTAGAGTTCACGCCTGCATCATAGCTTGTATATCTTTCAAGCTTTGCATCGTTCTTGTCTCTGTTGTAAGCTTTAGAAAAATCAAAAACAATGGTATCTTCTTCTGCTGCTGAGGCAAGAATGCCAGCCGGCAATAAGCCGGCTAGCATAACGATGCATAAAAGTATGGAGATTAATCTTTTAGATGTTTTTCTCATGGTTTTTCTCCTTTTTGAACAAGAGGTTATCTGCTTTTATGCTATGTGTCGTGGAGTTTTTATTTTGAGTATGTCGCGATAAGCTGACCGTTGGGTGCGATATATACAACATATCCGCGTGCCTCTGTCTCGCTTGATGCAGGTCTTGCAGTGAACTGACCGTGGAGACCTGAAATCTTCTTTGAAGATGCCTTTGATGTGCATGAATTGATTGTCGGTGTTCCGCTATTTGAGAATAC
>JAZQSI010000066.1:0-3586 GCA_045629985.1 Eubacteriales bacterium | reverse complement strand
ATCCCCATTATATCTGCCACCGTCGGCGCAATATCGAGAATGCTTACATTCTGAAGCTTCTTTCCTTTTTCAAACTCAGGACCATAGTACATCATCGGAATTATCATATCTTCGTCTAATTCCGTTCCGTGGCATCTGTCGTGACCGCCGTGATCGGCTGTGATGATAACTGAATATTCATCCCCGACCTCGTCGATTACTCGCTTTACATTGTCAATCGCGCGACTTATATACTCAAGATAAGTCTCGCTCATCCAGCCTGCATCGTGACCGCCCTTTTCGTCCGTTTCAACCATATAGAGAAATACGAAATCAGGGCTTGCAAGTTTTATATAATCAAGTGCGCGATCTGTAAGCATTCCGTCAGTATTTTCAAAAGAATATGCCCATATATATTCCGACGCAACCAGTGAGCCGGGTCTTCCGACAGCTCTTAACGGCTCCCAACCGTAATACATCACGCTTCTTTTCTTGTTCGCTTTGAGTTCTTCCAAGAGTCCGTTTATTGGTCGCACAGGTACGACAAACTCGTTTGAGAGCGTGCCGTGCCTTTGTGGCGGAATGCTATAGAACATTGATAAATGACACGGCAAGGTGACTGACGGAAACACAGTCTTTGCCTCAAGAGTATGTGATGTCATCTTCAACAAGTCGCCCACAAAAGCATTGTTGCACTTCATAAGCCCGTCGGGTCTCATTCCGTCAATAGAAATCAATATTACTTTTTTCATAAGTTCATACCTCACTCTTCAATTAGAGATTTTCCTTGTATTTTTGCCACGGTTTCTTAAGCACAAAGCATATCGCCGTTCCGCCGACGGCAATTGCAAGCCAGATAGATATTGTCGCTCCCCATCCGAACATATCGGACAAAACCGCAATACCGTAGGTTGATACAGCGCTGCCTATATATGTGCATGAATTCAATACTCCTGATGCGGTAGAAACCTTTCCCGTATGTTCAAAGAAATTCGGCAGCATACATACAAGGATGAGATTTACGGAATGCATACAGCCTATGAGCAATGCAAACAAAACTATTGACAGCCCCGCACTCATTCCTCCGCACAAACTAAGTCCCACTGAAGAAAGCGCACCTATTCCGAAAAACAAACCCGCACATACCATCGGGTTTGTGATTCTTGTCGCATATAGCTTCGCCGCGATTGAAAAACAAATTGTGCTCGCTATAGGAATTATCACGGTCGTCAGTATCGAAATTTCATTACTTAACTTGTACGTATCCGATATATAAGACGGCATCCAGGTCGTAGCCCCGTCGCGAAGCATTCCCATAAGAACGATTGCAACCATAATAAATATCATAACAGGCACAAACAAAAGGTTTCGCTTCTCTTGCGTTCTCTCTTCTTTTTTCTTTTCTGAAGAAACTTTAACATCGCAAGCAAATTTGTTCCAGATAACAATCATTATGCTTCCCATTATCGCAGAAAAAACAAATACGGCTCTCCAACCAAAGTTATGTATAAGAAGCGGAGAAATCAAGTACACAATTATCGTGCCGGCGCTGCTTCCCCACGAAACCTTCGTTACCCCTTTGCTGTATTCCTCAGCCGACAAAGCAGATGACATTATCTTGACAATAGGCGGCCACATAAAGCTTTGTGCAAACCCGTTCACACTCCACACAACAGCCATCTGATATGGGTTTTGGCAAATCGGAATCAGAAAATTCATAACAACCGTAAGTATCAAACCTATCGTTACAAGCCTTTTCGGAGAAATTTTATCTCCCAAAACCCCGCTCACGATCTGCCCTGCTCCGTAGGTTATAAAGCTTCCCGTAACCGCTACGGAAAGCAGGCTCTTCGAAAATCCCGTTGCACTTTGCATCTCTGATATAACCGCGCCGTAATTTATTCGCGTTATATAGCTTATCATATATGTAATCGCAAAAAGGAATACATATAAATTTATTTGTCGTCTATCTTTTAACTTCTCCAACTACTTTTCTCCCAAATATATCTTTATATCGTTTTCTTTATATAAATCTAAAACCTGTTCATTTAAGCTCGAATCTGTAATATATACATATTCGGTCTTCATATCGCTGAGTTTAAGTAGTCCCGTCTTCTCAAATTTGCTGCTGTCTGCAAGAACAAATACCTTATCCGCAGTTTGAAGCATCTTCTTCTGAAGCTGATATATCTCTTTCTGATAGTCGTATATCCCCTTGTCAAGAGATATTGCAGAAACAAAAACGAACGCTTTGTTCACGTGAACATCGCTCAGCATATTTAGCGTCAATTCTCCTGCAAACGCGTTCTCCTCGCGCAAATAATGACCTCCACAGAGAATAACTTTAAAGTCCTTATAATCTTTCAGTGCTTCAAACACATCGAGTGAGTGTGTGACAACAGTTAAATCAGAAAATTTCTCTCTTAACATCTGCGCAAAGAAAACCGCGGTGCTGCCCGAATCAACGCTGATAATATCTCCCTCTGATATAAATTCAGCCGCTTTGACGGAAAGCGCATACTTTTCCCGTACAAACTCCTTGTTCCTATCGGAAAGCATCTTAAAAGGTTTCATATCACCCTTCACAACCGCGCCGCCGTGAACCCTTACGAGACTTCCGGCCTCTTCCATTTCAAGCAAATCTCGTCTGACTGTTTCAACAGATACTTTAAATGTTTCAACCAGATTTGCAGTAGTTACCGCTCCATTTCGCTGAATCAGCTCATTTATTTTTCTTCTGCGTTCATTCGCAAGCATTTGCAACCATCTCCTCACAATCACACATTTTACCACATAAACGCAAATCAGTCAAGTGAAGAAGCAGCGTACTGAAAGTTTTTCAGTACGCTGCTTTTATAATGTATAACATGCCTTAAATTGCTAAAAATAAGAAAAACTGCAATTGGAGGTAAAAATGTTTAAACACGAGAAAATGCTTTTTCATCCCGTTGGCGTAGAGAAACCAAACCCGCAATATGCCGCATTGCTTCAGGAACAGCTCGGCGGCGGCAACGGCGAACTCAAGGCGGCTATGCAATATATGTCGCAGAGCTTCCGTATCAAAGACCCTGAAATCAAGGACCTCTTTCTTGATATAGCCGCAGAAGAGCTCGGACATATGGAGATGGTTGCCCAGACCATCAATCTCCTCAACGGTCACGATGTGGATGCAACGAAAGTCTCGGCAGGTGAAATTCAGTCTCATGTTATTTTAGGTTTGAATCCGGGGCTCATAAACGCCTCGGGATACTCCTGGACGGCAGATTATGTTACCGTGACGGGCGATTTATGCGCCGACCTTCTCAGTAACATTGCATCCGAACAGCGCGCAAAGGTAGTTTATGAATACTTGTACCGACAGATAGACGACAAGAAAGTGCGAGAAACTATTGACTTCCTCCTTAATCGCGAGGAGGCACATAACCAGATGTTCCGCGATGCTTTCAACAAAGTGCAAAACAGCGGTTCTAACCGCGATTTCGGTACAACCAAAGCAGCAAAGATGTATTTCTCACTGTCTGACCCCGGCCCCAATGCTTTTGCGACGGGCGAAACTACTCCACCGTCATTTAAGTAAATCTTTATGCAAAAAAAGCAAGCCTTTGGG
>JAZQSI010000065.1:0-11422 GCA_045629985.1 Eubacteriales bacterium | reverse complement strand
TGCCGATATCAAACTGCGGCATCCCGCGACGTTTGGCCGCAATCTCACAGCGCTCGTCCACAAGCGAGATTTTAAACCCCGAATCAGACAGACGCCTTGTGAGGTCACGAAGCATTGTTGTTTTTCCGCATCCCGGTGGCGAAATTATCAATGTATTGCGAAATCTGCCATCCTTTACAACACTCGGAGCAACACCCTCTGCAGCATTTAAGACAGGCTTTGCTATGCGGATGCACACGGAAGATATGTCACGAAGTGATCCTGTTTTTACGAACGTTCCGCAAAGACCTATTCTATGACCTCCGCTGACTGTTATGTACCCCTCTTTTATGCTCGTTTCCGCCGTATGTACAGAACCGCGCGTTGCAAGCTCGAGAACCGTTTCAAGCTCCTCGTGACGCACAGGACATTCTCCAAGTGTCAACTCGACATCATTTAAACATACAGACATCACTCTCCCTGCCCGCAAACGAAACTCCGATACACATATCTTTTTTTCATCGGAAAGCCGCATGGCTTCTTCCCTCAACCGAAACGGTAAGAAACCAACTGCCTGTCCGTATTTCTTGAGTAATTCCTTTTCCATATTCTTCCGTCCTTTCCGTTTGTCAGTTAAGTATATGTGAAACGGAAAAGGGATAGAACAAAAAAACGGAGACCACTTCTTTGCGAAGTGTCTCCGTTAATTCACTATTTTTTACTATGATAAAATCTGTCTTCTTCTTGAGAGGTTGAGTGTACCATCCTGCATGGAGTTTAAGTCATCGAGCGTTTTGCCCGTGCCGTAAACAACGCAGGAAACAGCTTCATCAGCAACACGTGTATCGATGCCCGTCTTTGACTGTATAAGCTCTGCAAATCCCCATACGAGAGCTCCGCCGCCCGTAAGAACTATACCGTTTGTAGAGATGTCACCGACGAGTTCAGGCGGAGTGCGCTCGAGAACGTTGTGGATAGACTCAACAATGCGTGTTGCAGGCTCCTCTAAAGCTTCAAGCATTTCGCTTGATGTAACCGTAAAGATTCTCGGAAGACCCGTCATAAGGCAACGGCCTTTGATTTCCATTGAAATTTCTTCAGGACGCGGGAAAACGCAACCGATGTTGATCTTGAGATCTTCTGCAGTACGCTCACCGATAAGCACGTTGTGCTTACGGCGTATGTACTTCACGATATACTCATCGAAGTGGTCGCCCGCAATCTTTATTGAAGAAGATTCAACAATATTTGAAAGCGAGATAACAGCGATGTCGGTAGTACCGCCGCCGATGTCGATAACCATATTGCCGTCCGGTTCGTCAATCTTTATACCTGCACCGATAGCGGCTGCAATCGGCTCTTCGATAAGGTAAACCGCTCTTGCGCCTGCCTGCCGGCCTGCGTCGATAACGGCACGCTCTTCAACTTCCGTGATTCCGCTCGGAACGCAAATGACAACACGCGGCTTGAAGAGACTGAAGCCGCCCATAACACGGCGGATGAAGTTCTTTATCATATGCTCTGTCATCTCATAGTCGGAGATAACACCGCCGCGGAGCGGGCGGATTGCGATGATGTTGCCCGGTGTACGTCCAAGCATCTTCTGAGCTTCGAGACCTACCTTCAGAACTTTATCCGTAGTCTTATCGACCGCGACAACAGACGGTTCACGAAGAACTATACCCTTTCCTTTTACGTAAACGAGAATGGACGCTGTGCCAAGGTCAATTCCTATATCTCTGCCAAAAACCATTTTATATCACCTCTAAAATTATTCACTAACTATATTATAACCTATTTTAAGAATTTTTCAATTCTTTTTTCGCTCTCTTGTTTTTGCAACTGTTACTATATACACTTTCTCTGCTCCCGCTGTCTTGAGAATGCGTGCGCACTCACTGACGGTGCTTCCCGTTGTGAGAACATCGTCAATAAGAAGAATCTTTTTCCCCGTAGGGTCAAACGATGCCATCTCATATGCACCGAGAATATTTGCCATTCGTCTTGAGATATCGCCCTGACGCGACTGCGGAGCAGTATTGCGGCTCTTTTTGAGCGTTCTCACTGCGCTCTCCCCGAGCCTTGACGCTACCTCTTCAGCAAGAAGCCGAGCCTGGTCATAACCACGGCTCTTGAGCCTTTTTTTGCTGAGCGGCACCCATGAAATTACGTCAAACTCACCGTCAAGACATTCGCGGATACATTCCTCGAGATATACGGAAAAATCTACCGCGTACTTTGAAAGACCACCAAATTTATATCTTATGAGCGCGTTTCTTACATCACCTTCGTAGTGAAAATAAGAATATGCACCGTCAACGAACATTATGGGGTTCTCCGATTCCTTTGAATGTCTGTAAGGTAAACTTACCTTGCACTTATTGCAAACACCGTCATGCTCCATAACACGCCTGCAAAACACGCATTTCGGCGGAAAAAGATATTTATTCACTAAATCGCGAAACTTCACAAAACCACCACCTGATAAAACAGATATTAACTTACAAGCGCCGTTATTCTCGCCTTGAGTGCGCTATATCTGTTTCGTTGTTTGTTATTTCCTACCATATATTTTACTACGCCAAAATCTCCTACGACAATAAGAAGATCGCGAGCTCTCGTCATCGCCGTATATAACACACTGCGATGCAGAAGCTGCGGCGCGGCGTTTCCCGCTACAAGCACAACTGCACGGAACTCGCTTCCCTGCGATTTGTGCACCGTCATAGCATATGCAAGCTCGAGCTCATTAAGCGATGAAAACGGATAATGGACAAGCCTTGAATCGAAATTGACAGTCAGTGTCTCATCCTCAGTATCTATACTTATAACTTCACCGATGTCGCCGTTAAACACACCGAATCCTACCTCGCCGCCGTACATGCTGTACCAATTAATCGTATAATTGTTCTTTATCTGCATAACACGGTCGCCAAGACGGAAGAGTTTGTCGCCGATTTTTTTCTCGTCTTTTCCTTCCTCAGGAGGATTAAGCTCTGCCTGAAGTCGACGGTTAAGTTCAACCGTACCAATCTCTGCCTTTCGGCTTACCGATAGCACCTGAATCTGAGAAGACGGAATTTTCATATTCTTCGGAAGTCTCGTTTTGCAAAGCTCAAGCACTGTTTTTACTATGTCTTCGTCGTTCTCGCGACGGAGGAAGAATAAATCCTTGTCTTTTTTTGTAAAGTCCGGAAGCTCACCGTTATTGACAGCGTGCGCTCCGACAACTATATCGCTCTCTGCCGCCTGCCTGAAAATATGCGTAAGTCTGACTTTCGGGAAACAATCAGAATTAAGAAGGTCGTTAAATACATTTCCCGGACCTACTGACGGAAGCTGGTCTGCATCTCCGACAAATATAACCTTGCATTTTGAAGGAATCGCACGGAGTGTTGCCGCAATAAGCGAAATATCCACCATTGACATCTCATCAAGAACGAGGACATCCGTTTCAAGCGGATTCTGCTCATTTCTAGAAAAAACAGGTTCCATTGCGCCATCCTCATAGCAGATTTCAAGAAGGCGGTGGATTGTCTTCGCCTCTGCTCCGCAAAATTCTGTCATCCGCTTTGCCGCGCGACCTGTGGGAGCCGCGAGCATTACTCGCAGGTCCATCTTTTCAAATGCATAAAGCATACCACGGATCACGGTTGTTTTTCCCGTTCCCGGACCGCCAGTAAGCAGCATAACGGAATTGTTGACCGCCATTTCGATAGCCTCTCTCTGCATTGGCTCAAAGCTTATCCCACAGCTCTGCTCTGCACGTCTTATAAGGTCATCGCACGGTATGGCCGTTCGGTCATTTCGCATTGACATTGCCGAGAGCTTACGAGCTACATACACCTCTTCCTCATACAGCGGGGCGATATAGCACGCATTGACACCACATATCTCCTCGGAGATAATTTCGCGGTCACGAATGAGTCTGTCGATAGCCTTTTCTATTTCTTCATCTTCGAGGCTGAGAAGCCGTGATGTCGCAAATACCAGCTTGTTTCTCGGAAGAAAGGTATGTCCTGAATCCGCATTGAATCGAAGTTCATATAGAACCGCCGCATCCAGACGCTCGTGCGAAAGCCCGTCAAATCCCATATTGATGGCGAGCATGTCCGCTTTATAAAAAGGAACGCCTATCGCGGCATCGGAAAGCACATACGGATTCTCCCGGACTATTGAGGATGCCTTTTTTCCGTAGGTGTGGAAAAGCGCAACGGCAGTCTCAGGCGGAAGGTCGTTCTCTGCAAGAAATTCCATAAGAAGCATCAGCGCATTCTGAAGCTCAAATCGACTTCCGATTTGCTCTGCTTTTTTTGCCGTTATGCCCGCAACCTCGCAGAGGCGCTTCGGATGTCTTTCTATTATATACAAGCTTTCATCTCCGAAAAGCTCAACTATCTTCTCTGCTGTTTTTCTGCCGATACCGCGGATTGTTCCCGAAGACAAATACTCAAGTATCATATCGGCACTTGTCGGAAGTGTTCTATGGAAAGAAGTTATTTTAAACTGCTCTCCGTAGCTTGAGTGATTTGTCCACGTACCGCTTGCTTCTATGTACTCACCTATTCCGGCAAACGGCACGCACCCGACAGCTATAATCTCGCCGCCGTCCTCTCCTATAAGCTTCAAAACGGCATATCCGTTATCGTCATTTTTAAATATAACAGAGTCAATGACTCCGCAGATATAAGCTTCTTCTGTCATTTTTCTCCCTCTTGGTAAAAACTCCTGATTTTATCGAAAAAACGATTTAATGAAAATGCTTCTGCATCTCCGGGCAGGAAAATACAGTAAAAAGAAAAGGAAATGGCATATATAATGCAAAACGCGCATACGCAGGCAATAAACGAATCCGATACTATGGCAAGTAGCATAAATCATTACACCTCCGCCATATCCTATGCGGAGCGCTTCTTATGCGTGAAGTCCGAGAAAGTCTATTGCACCGATAAAGCCGTAAGACACCGCCGTGACGATAAGCGCGGCAACAATAACTCCTATAAATATTGCAGGAAGAGAATCCTTGAGTCTCATTCCCAAAAGACCGGCAAGCATAGCGCCCGTCCACGCACCCGTACCCGGAAGCGGAATCGCAACAAAAATTGCAAGGCCGAATCTTTCATACTTCGCCAGAGCGTGACTCTTGCTGAGGACGCGCCTCTCCATCCAATCTACAAGCTTTCTGAATATCTTAATCTTTCTGAGCCAGTCAAATATCTTTCGTACGAAAAGAATAAGAAACGGGACAGGAAGCAAATTTCCGAGAACAGAAAGAATAAAACTCATATAAAATGGTACTTCCATAGAAGCGCCGTACGGAATTGCTCCGCGAAGCTCAATTACAGGCACCATTGAAATTGCAAATGTTATTATCTCAGGTGAAATATTCAAAGCCACATATCCCCCATTATCATTTTCTTAATTATAACATTTTCCGGCGCAATAAACAAGTCAAATATTATAACGCTGCCTGCTATAAAATTTCTTATTTTTGTATTTAAAAGAGAATAATTGTCCAAAATATGAAATATATATAAGACAAGAATTCAAATACACAGGAGGATTGTTATAATGGAAAAAACAATTGAAAAAAAGTCATCTTTTGGTGAGAAACTCACTCCATTCATCAGATTCTTTACAAAGCAGAAGGTAAATGACGGTGATATTGAGCGTCAGGCTCTGCTTGCGGATATCGAAGATGCGCTGACCGATATACGCCACGCGAGAAACTGCTTTGAAGAAGCACGTGACCCCGAAATGATTGAAGCCTGCATATTTGAAATTAAATCCGCAGAGGCTCGGTACAGCTTTCTGCTTCGGAAAGCCAAGCTGATGTCTCTGAAGATATGATAGGAGCGATTTGCGATGAATCGGCACTCCCTTTTTATTCTTATAGCTTTTCTTCTTTTACTTTTCTTCTTCTCAAAGCCATTCAGGCATTTTCTTTTCCGTGCAACATCAGGAATACTTGTCCTCGCCGTAATAAACGCACTTAACATCGGCGTGTCTTTTAATTATATCGGCTTGGCACTTTCTTCCTTTCTCGGTATCCCGGGGGCACTCTCTTTCGCCGCTATATCTCACATATTATGAAACGGCAAGGGGATTTCTCCCCTTGCCGCCGCCTTGAGCTATTTGAGGTTAGTTGCAGTTATTTCCGCAAAGGAGCCATACAACTACGATAGCAGCAATGATGATGATCCAACTGCAGCAATTGTTGTCAGAGTAATTGTCGTTACATAACATGGGTGATTACCTCCTAAAAGTTTTTTCACTTCATTCTATGTTATCGCCCAGATATGGTTACAAGGAAATTTTTTCCAAAAAACTATTTACAAATTCTGGAAGTTGTGTTATTATATATGTGGTGAGAGACAGAAGCTCCCAAAAAGGAGCTGATGGCCATTCATATCTTTATCCCCACAACCCACTTCACTGGTACCTGACGCTCAATCAAAAGAGCTTCAGGTGCTCTTTTTTTGTATCAAAAAACACTTACCGGTCAATAATATACATATATACTTTGATTGGAAGTGGTACGTATGAGTTCGCAAAAACGCATAACCCTTGCCGCTTGTGCAATGTTTATAATGCTTGGTTTCTTGGGCGGCGGAATTTTGAAAACAAAAAAACAGGAAAATACACCAAAGAAACCTACGGACGAGGTATCCACCTCCGCCGAAACAGATGCACTTGCAGAAAATAAGACGGAATATACTCTCAAAATTCAGGATGGCGTTCTTGTTGTATTCTCGCACGCAGACGATACACGTCCAATAATCGTTACTGATATATACGCAAGCACGCTACGCCATTTTGACCGTGAGCGGCTCAACGAAGGAATTACCGTAAGCGGTGACCTTGAAATGCAGATGCTTCTCGAAGATTTTTCAAGTTAAATTGCCATTCATCTCCGAATTGTACTTGATATCCGTGTCAAATATATTTTTTGACGCATAGGCTATACAAAGTAGATTCGGAGGTTTTTTTATGTTTTCTTCTTTCTTTTTAGGCGCAAATTCGGGCCGCGGCTTTTATTCTTTTTACGATGAGCTGATAAATCTTCAGGATGCAAACGCTGTATATATCCTTAAGGGCGGTCCGGGAAGCGGAAAATCGTCGCTGATGCGTACATTAGTCAGTAAAGCCGATGAACTTAACACACCATACGAGCTCATTTTTTGCTCATCCGACCCAAATTCACTGGACGGGGTTGTTTTCCCGACGCTTAAAGTCGCTGTAGTTGACGGCACATCACCACACGTCGTGGAACCGAGCTTTCCTATTGCTGTGGAGCGCTATATAAACCTTGGAGAATTTGCCGATGCAGAAAGAATACACGAACGAACATCAGATATAATTGAAGCTAAGAATACTTATTCTGAGTTTTTTACACATATTTATCGTATGACTGCCTGTGCAGAAAAACTTGACGATGAGATATTCGACAAGGCTCTCGGTGCAATCGGTTCTGCGTATTTAAGAAAAAAGGCTTGTGGCATTATTTCTCGAGAAATAAAAGGTATCGGCAAGAAAGCGAGCTGCAAGCGACGTTTTTGTGAGGCAATCTCACCGCAAGGATATGTTAGTCTTCTTTCAGGGAAAAGCTTAACCGCTTCACACACCTATATTCTTGAAGATTCGCACGGAATCGGCCACTTTTTACTATCCCCTATAAAAGAAGCCGCACTTTCTGCAAATTTCGCGTGTATCGCCGCCTACTCTCCTCTCAAACCCACTCAGATGCTTCACCTTCACATTCCTGAGCTTTCACTTAGCTTTGTCACCTCATCACGCGATATACCGCTTGACTGTGACTACTACCGAAAGATTCGTCTTGATGCCGCGGTTGACGGTGCTCTCCCCTCGAATGAGCGCACGGAGCTTCGGAGGCTTCGCAAATTAAGACGCAGTTTTATAGATGAAGCATGCAATATTTTAAAAGATGCAAAGCTCGCTCACGACAAGCTTGAGGATATATATAACCCATATATCAGTTTTGACGGCATTTATCACACAGCGGAGAAAATAGCAGGAGAAATTTTTGCGCAGTAAATAGAAAAAAGGATTACTTCAGAGGCTTGAAACTCTGAGGTAATCCTTTTACGCGTTTTGTTAGATGAGCTCGATTATTGCCATCTCAGCGCAGTCACCGCGACGCGGGCCGAGCTTTGTGATTCTGCAATAACCGCCGTTGCGCTCTGCATACTTCGGAGAAATCTCGTCGAAGAGCTTCTTGACGACATCTTCCTTAGTGATAAAAGCAAGAGCCTGACGCTTGTTGTGAAGTGTGTTTGTCTTTCCGAGAGTAATCATCTTCTCGGTGAGAGGACGAACTTCCTTTGCACGCATAAGCGTTGTTTCAATTTTTCCGTTTTCAAGCAAATACGTAACCATTGCGCGAAGCATTGCCATACGAGCATCTGTGGTACGTCCAAGCTTACGTGTTCCGGGCATTGTAATACCTCCTTTTATACCGGTCGCCCAGCAAGTGGGACATTAGTTGTCCTCACTTGCAAGTGCGAGCCCCATTGTATCAAGTTTGTTGATAACTTCCTCAAGAGACTTATGACCAAGGTTACGAACCTTCATCATGTCTTCCTGAGTCTTGCTGATAAGATCCTCAACCGTGTTGATTCCTGCACGCTTCAAGCAGTTGAAGGAACGAACTGAAAGGTCGAGCTCCTCGATTGTCATCTGAAGAACCTTATTGCTCTGGTCCTCAGCCTTGACAACAACAGTAGATGTGTTGCCGATGTCTTCGGAAAGATCAATAAAGAGCGAAAGATGATCGTTTAAAATCTTTGCACTGTACGATACTGCATCACGTGCAGAAATCGTCTTGTTGGTCCAAATCTCAATGGTGAGCTTATCATAGTCGGTCATATTACCAACGCGGGTGTTCTCGACATAATAGTTCACCTTGTGGACCGGTGTATAGATAGAATCTATCGGAAGGACACCGATTGCAGCATTTGCCTGCTTGTTGCGCTCTGCTGAAACGTATCCTCTGCCGTGTGCGAATGTAAGCTCCATCGAAAGAGTTGCATTTTCTGCGAGTGTTGCAATGTGGAGGTCGGGGTTGAGGATTTCAATATCACCTGTGACATTGATGTCTCCTGCAGTTACCTCTCCTGCTTCGTTTGCTTCAATAGTGACGGTCTGAGGCTCGTCTGTATGGAGCTTTGCAACAATCTTCTTTATATTGAGAACGATTTCCGTTACGTCTTCCTTTACACCGGGAATTGTTGAGAATTCATGTGCGATACCCGCAATCTTGATTGCTGTAACCGCAACACCTGGAAGTGAAGAAAGAAGAACGCGACGGAGCGAGTTACCGAGAGTTGTTCCGTAACCACGCTCAAGCGGCTCGATTATAAACTTGCCGTAAGAACCGTCTTCAACTAAGTCCAAGCACTCTATACGAGGCTTCTCAATTTCTATCATCAAAGTGATTACCCTCCTTTTAGGCGGCGAAGCCGCATTTATTTACACTCGTAACTCCGAGGGCCTTATAAATCTTACTTGGAGTACAACTCGACGATGAGATGTTCCTCGATCGGAAGATCAATGTCTGCTCTATCCGGAAGATTCATAACCTTTGCCTCGAATGTTGCGCTGTTGAAGTCAAGCCACTTCGCAACAGGGCGAGATGAGTTTGCTTCTGCAACATCCTTGAACTTTGCGAGTGAGCGACTGTTCTCGCGAAGTGCGATAACGTCACCTGCTTTTACAAGGTAGGACGGGATATTAACCTTTTTGCCGTTTACTGTAAAGTGACCATGGTTTACAAGCTGACGAGCCTCAGGACGGCTCATTGCAAGACCAAGTCTGTAAACGATGTTGTCAAGACGTGACTCAAGAATGCGGAGGAGGTTTTCACCAGTGATACCCTGCTTAGCAACAGCCATTTCAAAGTACTTATGGAACTGGACCTCGCTCACGCAATAATAGCGTCTTGCCTTCTGCTTCTCACGAAGCTGCAAACCGTACTCGGAAAGCTTTTTGCGACCCTTACCATGCTGACCCGGTGTCTGTGCCGGACGGCGTTCAAGAGCGCACTTGCCTGTAAAGCAACGGTCTCCCTTTAAGTGAAGCTTCTGATTTTCTCTGCGGCAGAGCCTGCAGACAGCTCCTGTATATCTTGCCATTTGTTTTACACCTCCAATAAACTATACGCGCCTTCTCTTCGGCGGGCGGCAACCATTGTGCGGAATCGGAGTAACATCCTTAATCATGTTAACTTCAAGACCTGCTGCCTGAAGTGCACGGATAGCAGCCTCACGGCCTGCACCCGGACCCTTAACATAAACTTCAACTGTCTTAAGACCGTGCTCCATAGCAGCCTTTGCAGCTGTTTCTGCTGCAACCTGTGCTGCGAACGGAGTGGACTTACGGGAACCACGGAAGCCCATGCCACCGCTGGATGCCCATGAAAGTGCATTGCCGTTTATGTCTGTGATGGTTACCATTGTATTGTTGAAGGAGGAACGGATATGTGCAGCACCGTTTTCGATATTCTTACGTTCACGGCGCTTACGAGATACGCCCTTCTTTGCTGTTTTAGGACTAGCCATTTAACAAACCTCCTTACTTCTTCTTGTTTGCAATAGTCCTCTTCGGACCCTTGCGTGTTCTTGCATTTGTCTTAGAGCGCTGTCCGCGAACCGGAAGGCCCTTTCTGTGTCTGAGGCCGCGATAGGAACCGATCTCGATGAGACGCTTGATGTCAAGAGCAAGCTCACGGCGAAGATCGCCTTCAACTGCGAAAGACTTGCCGATGTAATCACGAAGCTTGACTTCGTCTTCCTCGGTAAGATCCTTGACGCGTGTGTCAGGATTTACTCCCGTTGCAGCCAGTATTTCATTTGCGCGCTTTCTTCCGATACCGAAAATGTATGTGAGTCCGATTTCGACTCTCTTCTCTCTCGGAAGGTCAACTCCGGCTATACGTGCCATTTTACATACCTCCAATTTTGTATGTGGGTTTTATTTTTTAACCCTGCTTCTGCTTATGCTTTGGATTGTCGCAAATAACCATTACGCGTCCTTTACGGCGAATGATTTTGCACTTTTCACAAATAGGCTTTACCGACGGTCTAACTTTCATAATCGTAAAAAGCTCCATTTCTCCGGCAATTTTCTTGTTTGCACCCTGCCATCGTCTTTGCCGGTATCCGACGCAGGTTTTTTATGCATTTACTTTGAACGCCATGTAATGCGTCCGCGTGTTAAATCGTACGGCGACATCTGCACCGTTACTTTATCTCCTGGTAAAATACGAATGAAGTTCATTCGAAGTTTTCCGGAAATATGAGCCAAAATCTTGTGCCCGTTTCCAATGTCCACCTGGAACATTGCATTAGGCAGCGCCTCTATGACGGTACCTTCGAGCTCGATTACGTCATCTTTCGCCAAGCAAATTACCTCCCTCTGCTTGCTG
>JAZQSI010000064.1:0-12073 GCA_045629985.1 Eubacteriales bacterium | reverse complement strand
ATTTGGCGCAAGCCTTATATGCCCTGCCTCGCCTGCCATACTGCATGCTCCACTGTACGGTCTGCCATTTAAGATAAGTCCTGCTCCGAGACCCGTGCCGAATGTGAGAAAAACCATATTCTCGCATCCGCGACCCGCGCCGAACTTCCACTCCGCAATAGCACATGCATCGGCGTCATTCTTAAGATATGCAGGAACACCGAAGCGTTCTTCATACCACTTTACTATCGGCACTTCGTCCCATCCCGGAAGATTTGGCGGAGATAAGATTACACCTCTTTTGTCATCAAGCGGACCACCGCAACTTATACCGATTCCGCAAAGATTTTCTGAAGTGATCCCATTATCCACAAGAAGCTTTTCTATAATCTCAAACGTCTTTTCAACCGTTGCACGCGGCGACGGCATCTCTGCTGTGGCAAATTGCTCTTTTCCCAGGAAATTTTCTTTGCAATCCGCAAGCGTAACAGCCATTTTTGTTCCGCCAACGTCGATTCCGATAATGTACTTCTGCATGCCCTCACCCTCTTTTCTATTAAAATATTTTATCATATATTCTGCATTTTTTCAACAAATCAAATCGTCTTGACAAAATTCCAAACTATGATAAGATAATTATATCAAACTACGAAAGGAACTTACATCTATGCCAACCAAAGTTTACTGGACCGAGCTTATCGGTTTTGATAATACTTCCCCCGATTACGGTGTTTCCGAATTCATTGCAAGAGCCTCGGGAAATATAGACGCTATTTCTCTTCTTGTTTATAACATTGACTTTGTAAACGAATATGACTCTCTCGACACCGAAAAACCACTCTCTCGTGGTATGTGCTCATACTACGGTCACCCTTATAACAATGACCGTGAACTCCAGATATGGACAAATTTTCAGCTTAAAGCGCTCATAGCCGAGCTTCACAAGCACAATATTTCCGTTCTTTTAAGTATTTTTGATATGTACGCATACCTCGACGAGAACGGCAACGATGCAAACGGGCCGTTCACGGAACTCCATCCCGAAATTCGCGAATTCAGCTCCCCTAACTTCAGCGAAATCCCCGCTATAAATATCTTAAAAAGATTTTCTGACGGCTCATTCTATAAAGACTTCTTTATCGAGAAGCTTGCCCGAGTTCTCGTCGATTATAACTTTGACGGCTATCATCTTGCAGACGGTATCTCAAGCCCTCGCTTCTGCCTGCAAAACGGCGACTTTTCCGACGATATCGTTTCTCAGTTTGTAAGCAAGAGAAACATCACGCTTCCGAGCGAGTTTTCGGGAGACTGTGACTCCAACAAAAAGCGACACATTGCGCGTTATCGCTATATAATGCAGAATTTGCGCTACGAATTTATCTGCTTTATGTCAGACGAGTATTCCGAATTTTTCAAGAAGATTTCCTCAAAACTTTCAAAGCTCAACAAAACAATTATCTCCAACAACGCGTGGACACTTGACCCGTTTGAGGCTCTTTTCCGCTACGGTATTGATTACAGAAAGCTTGCACACCCCGGCATCGACGGTATGATGCTTGAGGACGTAGGCGCTTACTTCTCCATTCTCACTACTGCCGCACTCGGCAACGTCCCCCTCACTCCCGAAGAGAGAAAGCTTGCGCATTACACAATCTTCCTCACCCAGCTTTCCATCGCGCTCCATATGCCGAATGTTCCGCACTACAATATGACTACACTCAAAGATACCATGGAGGACTGGAACTTAATCGACAATGCTCCTCTTGAAGTCAAGAAAATGATTTTCCGCAGAAAGAATTCAAGAATTCTCACCAAAAACGGTTTAAAACCCGTCGCAAACGGCGTTTTCTACTGTCTCTCGGACGATATAAAGAAAGCGCATTGGGACACTCTGTTCTCCTGGGAAGAAAAAGGCAAAGCAGAGGGCGTTATAAAGCCTATGGGCTTTACCGCACTTTGGAACCCCTACACGCTCTACACCGAGCTTTCGGAGTTTATAGACAAGCGTAACCCTTCATCAAAACAGCTTCTTGAGCTTGCATTAAAAGGCGGCGTTCCGATTTCTTCTATGATGGCGGCAGAGGATGTCGATTCCTTTGACGGGCCAATTATCGTTGCAAACGCAGAGTACTATGCAGGAGCTTTGCTTAAGAAGCTCGAAGCGCACTCTGCACCTATGATTCTTATCGGAAAGCAAAATCCGCTGAACAAAAAACCTGACTTCACGCTCTGCGATGGGCAGAACAGCTTCTGTGCCTACTTCTTCGGTTGCAAGACTCTCAAAGGATGTCTTGACCTCAACACAAAGCACAAGCCCGTAAGCTGTGATTTTAAAGACAATTATACCGGAATATGGACTGCTCCCCTGCGCTTTAACAAGCCGTCAAAAAAATTCATCAAAGAGCTCAAAGCGACTGTTGATTCGCTCGCACTTGCACCGTTCTGCGATAACCCGGAATGCCATATAATGGCGTACTACACGTCTGACAAAAGCGCGACACTCTTTATAAACAACGAGAGCTACGGCGCCGAGATCTTTAAAGTGAAGTTCCCCCACAAAATCAAGAAAGCATCCTCTCCCACAAAATCACGCTCCTACAGATTGCGTTTCAGTGATGATACTTTCTCGTTCCAGGTAAGCAACCGCGATGTTGATATAGTTAATATTGAATGGTAAAAGAATCCCACCTGCAAAACAGGTGGGATTCTTATTATTATCTTACATTCATCCAGACGCACATATTACTTTCGCCACGGTTTGCAAATGCCGCATACGGAATAAGCTTTAATGTAAAGTCTTTGAAATCTTCAGAATACTTTGAATAGAGATTTCCGTCACTTTCTTTGATATATGCTTTCGCTTTAAGCACATATCCGCACATATCGTTATCGTAGCAAAACTCTGCTTTCAAGCTTTTGTCAATGAATATGCTGTGAAGGTTATCCACATTATCAACAGCCTCTGCTGCGCATACATACGGACCACAGCAAACAGCTACTTTGCCTGCGTTTTCAGCAACACGCGCATTGCTCTGAATGAGAACAGGAGAAATACCAAGCTTTATGCATATCTCACCCTTCGGATTCTCTATAACCGCATAGCCGTTTTCAATCGTGTAATCACAGCTTATCTCATAATTCTCGCACCAACCGGGAATTCTGACACAGAGTTTTTTTACATTCTCTGCCGCAATCTTTATCTCTCCGCTTCTCGGGAAATCTGCCTTCTGTGTGATTTTCATTCCGCCAACACAGGCACTTGAGCCTACAAACTGATTTACAAAAAGTGTGTCTTCTTCATAACCGTAGATATAGTTACCAAGTGTTGCGAGGACACGGTTAAGATTCGGAGGACAGCAAGAGCAGTCAAAAACCTTACGTCTTGTCGGCATAGCAAATTTTTCGCCTTCCATTGCCTTGAAGCGTGTATAGTTTTCGAGATTTATCTCAAGCGGATTCTCATAGAAGAAAGACGCTCCGTCAAGCGAAAGACCTGAAATCATTCCGTTATAAAGAACTTTTTCAATTATATCCGCATACATCGCATCATTCTCAAAACGCATCATTCGGTGTGCAAAGAACATAAGCGAAATTGCGGCACAGGTCTCGGCATACGCCTTGTCATTTCTGAGGTCATACGGAACGGTAAATGCTTCACCATTTCTCGTTGAGCCTATACCACCGGTTATGTACATCTTTTTATTGACAATGTCAAGGAAGAGTTCTTTGCAGATCTCATACAATTCCTTATCATTCATCTCATATGCAACATCTGCCATAGCCGCGTATAAATAGCAAGCCCTTACAGCGTGGCCCTCTGCCGTTTTCTGCTCGCGAACAGGAAGATGCGACTGAGAATAGTGCTCACGCTCTGCATCAGAATAACCTCTGTTATCAATAAAGAATTTTGCGAGATCGAGATACTTCTTCTTTTTTGTTGCTCGGTACATACGAACCAGCGCAAGCTCGATTTCTTCGTGTCCGGGTGTTATGAACTTTGCCGACTTCTCCTCAACAAATACACGGATTATGTGATCCGCATACTTTTCCATAAGTTTTAAGAATCTGTCTTTTCCCGTGGCTTCAAAATAAGCTACTGCCGCCTCAAAAAGGTGTCCTGCACAGTAAAGCTCATGGCAAGTCCTTTCAAAAAAGCGTTTTTCCGGCTCAATGACTGTGAAGAAGACGTTGAAATATCCGTCCTCGCCCTGATTCTTTTCAATTTCATCAATCAGTTTCTCAACCTTTATTTCAAGGTCAGGGCAGTTTTCTTTTTTCAGGATATACGCGACAGCTTCCATCCATTTTGCAACGTCCGAATCCCAATAGTAATGTGGTTGCTTTTCCATTCCTTCTTTCCAGTCGCACTTAAATGCATCGAAACGACCGGTCTCATGGAATCTGTTATATACAGCATCCAATGTAACTTCTCTGTTGAGCTTTTGCTTTTCGTACAAAAATCCACTCTCAAGAGAAACATTATCAAATCCTATAAATTCCATTTTTGTCTCCTTTTTTACTGTTGACATAAACTTTTATATATATTATAATGATTATATAGAGCGCATTCAAGTGAAAATTCCTTAACAAAAGTGAGAATATCAAACATGATAAATTTAAATGCCACTGATAATCTGGAATATATTTCCTCGGGGCTTTTCAAATCTGACTGTGCGTGGTGTCATCCGAGACGAATTATTGATTCGTATGAGATTATATTTATGCACGAGGGCACCGCTTACATCTGCGAAGAAGATACCGAATATGTCCTGAATAAAAACGATATCCTTATCCTCGAACCCGGCAAGGAACATTTTGGTTATCGCACATCCGAGGAAAGTGTTTCATTTTCATGGTTGCACTATCAGACAAACCGCAAAGAATATACAGACCTTTTAAAGAACTTCACCGTAGAAGATCACTATAGGCTCAAAACGCTTTTTTCGCAGTGTCTGCATACAACCAGCACTCCTGAATACAACCGCATTACCCTTGACCTTTACACCGCTCTTATAATTGAAGAACTTCTGCGCATTATCAAGACATCCGCGATCAACGGAAACTATCTTGCTGCACAGATAAAGGAATATGTCCGCCTCAACATTGAAAAAAACATATCTGTCAAGACAATTGCAGAGCATTTCGGTTACCACGAAAACCACACAAGCCGTGTTTTTAAAGCAACATATAATACACTTCTCAAAACGCATATAACAAACCAAAAGCTTGAATACGCAAAAAATCTTCTCAATAACACACTCTATTCAATCAAACAAATCTCGCAAATGCTTTCGTTCAAGAGCGAAAACCATTTTATAAAGTTTTTCAAGTACCACACAAAAATGTCGCCGCTTGAGTACCGAAACACATACTGCAACACTCATATGAATAAGTCTTAAAAAACTCGCAGTCAAATGACTGCGAGTTTTTACATCTTTTCGGTGTATTTCTTCCAAAACGGAGCGTTGAGAAGGCAAAAAGCAATCCCAATAAGCGCAAGAACAACCCAAACAATGGTTGTGCCCGTCCAACCGAAGGTCTCCGCAAGATATCCGAAGAGATAGCTTGATATCATACAGCCGAGCGCACCGAATGAGTTCAGAAAACCCGCAATAACGCCCGTTCTTCCCTCATTTTCAAACACCGCAGGCATAAACACGTTCATATACTGCGAGCCTACGGTCATAAACGTTGTTACAAGCGCAATTGCAAGAACGACAAGCGCAAGATATATTTTGCCCGTAAATATGAGCAGTACCAAAAACGGAAGCGACGCAACAAACGTAATCGACGAGGCGGTTGCAAGATTCTTGCAACGTTTCGGATATAGCAAATTTGTCAAATATGCAGCAGAAAGGTTTGCAAGTATCGTGAACGTCGTAAGGAAGCTTGCAAAACTTGGCGTGACATCATAATTTTCCATCATCATGGTCGGCCCCCAGCTTTTGAGACCAACATCAAGCATACAACGTATAACCGCAGGAATCGTCATAAAGATAATTCCGCTTTTTATAAGAACAACCCAAAGCGGAGCTTTTTTCTTATCATCCGCGCTCTGCTCCGACTTTTCAAGTTTCAACGCAACCGAATCAATTTCTTTTTTTGCACGATATTCAGAGAAGATAAGAAGCGGAGCGAGAATAGTCAGAACGACGACCGAAATCCAGAAAAGCCACGGCCACGATGCAAATCTCAAAACGCCTGCCGCAACAAGAAAACTTATCGTTGCACCAGCAGGGTATGCAAAAGCGAGATATGACATCGTTTTCCTTCTGTGTTCGGGAAGAAGCACCGACGCAACGATTTTTATAACCGCAGGCCAGATGCCAAACTGTGCAAAGCCGTTTACGCCCCATGCTGCAAGCATAAGCTCATACGACGGAGCCGTTGCCATAACAGCATTACAAGCAGCAGACAAAAGAACTCCGAATGCAAAAATCTTAAACGGAGAAATTTTATCGACGAGATAGCCTCCGAGCATCTGTGTACATGCATAGACAAGATAGAAGGTAGCGTTGATGAGACCTATCTCCGACTTATCAAATCTGCCTTCCATAACGATTGCCGACATCGCAGATGAATATGTATTTTTCGTCATCGAAACAAGCACGTATCCAAAGAAACACACGATGAATATAAGCCAGCTTGTTTTTTCACTTTTTACGTGTCCGTGCACAACCTATCCCCTCCAAATCAAAGAGCTTTCAAATAGTTAACCTCTTTCTCCGTCAGGTGACGCCATCTGCCCGCAGGAAGTTTGTCGAGAAGAAGATCTCCTACACTAACGCGCTTAAGGCGCAATACTCTTAAGTTTGCCGCTTCACACATACGTCGGATCTGGCGATTTCTTCCCTCTCGGATTGTTATGTGCAAAAGACCTCCCTCGGAATCTTCCCGAAGGACGTTTACATCTGCAGGACGAGTGAGTCTTCCGTCAATTTCGATTGACGCCTTGAGCGTTGTTATCGCATCTTCAAGTTTGCCACGCACCGTAACGATATATCCCTTCGGAATATCGTGGGACGGATGAGTAAGACGATATGTAAGTGCACCGTCATTTGTCATTATAAGAAGCCCCTCGGAGTTATAGTCAAGACGTCCTACAGGGTGAACACGAGTACCGACATCAACAAGCTCATTTACCGTCTTTCTGTCCTTTTCATCATCAAGGGATGTTATATATCCGCGCGGTTTATTGAGCATTATATAGTACTTCTCGGTATCTCCGATTACCTTTCCCGAAACCTCAATAACATCAGTTTCAGGATCTGCCTTATCACCAAGAGAAGCAACTTCTCCGTTCACGCACACCTTACCTGAAGTTATGAGTTCTTCAGCCTTACGTCGTGAGCAAATCCCACTTGCGGCTATTATCTTTTGAAGTCTTTCTGTCATAGCTTAAATAACCTCGACCTTATTTCCAAGCTGTATCGCTTTCACTCTTCTTTTCACGCATCATAAGGCGCAGAAGCGCTTCCTGAGCATTCGAATTCTCAAACAAAATTTTATAAACTTCTTCAGTAATCGGCATTTCTACTCCTGCCTTTTTTGCAAGCTCATGTGCCGATTGTGTTGCGTAGTACCCTTCTACGACCGCGCCGATTTTCTTGAGTGCGGACTCCGTATCCGATCCCTGACCGATGAGTATGCCCGCTCTTCTGTTTCGGGAATGCATCGACATACAGGTAACTATGAGGTCACCAAGCCCTGCAAGCCCTGAAAAGGTTTCTTCCTTGCCACCGAGCGCAACACCGAGGCGAATCATCTCCGCAAGACCGCGTGTCATAAGCGCGGCTTTCGTGTTATCACCAAGGCCGAGACCGTCGCAGACACCCGCTGCAAGAGCCATAACGTTCTTAAGCGCAGCACCGAGCTCGACACCTATTACATCGTCTGTTACATAAACGCGGAAGCGTTCGTTCATAAACACATCCTGAACCTTTTCTGCCGCTTCTTTATAACGCGAGGTAGCGATAATTGCCGTCGGAACACCGCGACCCACCTCTTCTGCATGAGACGGACCGGAAAGAACGACGATTTTCGCCTTTTCACCGAGCTCCTCTTCAATTATTTCAGAAAGGCGCATCGATGTATCCTTCTCTATTCCCTTTGCGACGTTGACAACAATCTGACCGTCATTTATATGTGCAGAGAGTTTTTTTGCCGTAGCACGCACAGCAAATGACGGAACAGCCATGACAACTATATCCGCATCATTTGCAACGCTTATATCGTTTGTGCAGGAAAGCCCCTCAGGAAAAAGAACGCCTGCTAAAAACTCGCGGTTTTCGCGATCACGGCGAAGTCTTTCGTATTCCGCATCCTCAAAAGACCAAAGAGTAACATCGTTTCCGTTTTTTGCAAGCATTACCGCGAGAGCTGTTCCCCAGCCGCCGCTTCCTATTACTGCAATTTTCATAATAGCACCTCAGATGTATTACTTTTTAAACTTGAGCTTATTCTCATTTCCCGCAACAAGGCGTTTGATGTTTGACCTGTGCAGGAAAGTGACAAATGCCGCTATAACAACTCCGAGAATGATATATACCATTCCGTCAAAATTCACACCTTCAAAAAGAGCAAAAAGGAAAGGAACAGTCCATATCGCAATTATAGAACCGAGAGATACGTAGCGTGTAATCGCAACGATTATGATAAAGACTGAAACTGCAATCAAGCAAATCGGAAGATTGAAGCTACCTATAACCGCCGCAGTCGTAAGAACTCCCTTTCCGCCACGGAATCTGAAGAACACGGGATAGGTATGCCCCAAAATGCACGCAAGACTCGCCGCAGAGCGGAGAATCGCAATGTTCACATCAGAAACCATACGGGTTGCAACAAAAATTGCAACAACGCCTTTTAAAATGTCGCCGAGAAGAACAAAAATCGTCTTCTTCATTCCCATTACACGAAGAGAGTTGGTCGTACCTGCGTTTCCGCTACCAAAATCTCTTATATCCTTTTTCATGGTGAGTTTTGATATAATTATGGAAAAATTAAGACTGCCAAGCAAATATGCAAGAACTACCGCAATTACAAATCTTACTGTCGTCATATTAACCGTTTTCTCCCTTTTGTCTTATAACAACTCTTATGGGCGTTCCCACAAACCCGAAAACCTCGCGAAGCTTATTCTCAAGATATCTTTGGTAAGAAAAATGGAAAAGCTTTGCATCATTACAGAACATAACGAAGTTTGGCGGCTGAACACCCGTCTGCGTGATGTAATATACCTTAAGGCGCTTTCCGCGGTCTGTCGGCGGCTGAACTCGTGATACAGCATCAGCAAGGACGTTATTGAGCATACCCGTTGTTATGCGCTTTCTTGATTCTTCATATGCCGATGTGATAAGCTCAAAGAGTTTTCCCACGCGCTGACCTGTCTTTGCAGAAATAAAGATAATCGGCGCATAGGTCATATATGAAAGGTCACGGCGGATTTTCTCCTCCTCTGCCTTCATAGTCTTATCGTCTTTTTCGACAAGGTCCCATTTATTTACGACTATAATACACGCCTTGCCTGCATCATGAGCAATACCTGCTACCTTTGTATCCTGCTCTGTTACACCTTCCTCGGCATCAATCATAATAAGACACACATCGCTTCGCTCTACTGCAAGAGAAGCGCGAAGGACTGAAAATTTTTCGATATCGTCATTTACCTTTGACTTTTTTCTGATGCCCGCAGTGTCGATAAACACGAACTTGCCATACTGGTTTTCAAATTCCGAGTCAACCGCGTCACGCGTTGTACCCGCAACGTTACTTACAATAACGCGCTCCTCACCGAGGATTTTGTTGGTGAGTGAGGATTTGCCGACATTAGGCTTTCCTATAAGCGCGACGTGGATACGGTCATCCTCTTCCTCAACCTCTTCATCCTCTGGGAAGAATTCAAAACAACGGTCAAGAAGCTCACCCGTACCGTGACCGTGTACTGCGGAAATCGCAATCGGCTCACCGAGACCGAGGTTGTAGAACTCATAAAACTCCGCAGGCGGATCACCGACAGAGTCAACCTTATTTACCGCAAGGATAATCGGCTTATTTGAACGGAGAAGCATACTTGCTACATCGTTGTCAGCCGCAGTAACACCTGTTCTTATATCAGTTATGAAAACTATAACATCTGCGTTCGTGACTGCTATTTCTGCCTGATCGCGCATAAATTTCAAAATCTCGCTGTCGGTACGCGGCTCTATTCCACCCGTATCAACGAGCGTGAAGGTTCTGCCTGCCCATTCGCAATCAGCATAAAGCCTGTCACGAGTGACACCGGGTGTATCCTCAACGATAGACAGACGTTTTCCTATGAGCTTATTAAAAAGCATTGATTTTCCGACATTCGGTCGCCCGACTATCGCAACAAGCGGCTTTGCCATACTTCTCCCTCCTATCTATATACCGAGCATCGCCGAAAGAAGAGCATCACCGTCATTTTCGACAGAGATGACCGCAACACCGAGCTCACGCTCGACATCGGCAACGCTGACATCATCCAAAAACACATTTTCGCCGTGGCGAAGCATAACGGCAGGTATCAAAAGTCTTTTTCCAAGTGAGTTTCCCTTGAGTGTTTTTATAAGGTCACCACCTGTGACAAGGCCTGCAACATCCACGGTTTCACCGAAGAAATCGTTTCTGACCGCATACACTTCGCTATCATTTATATTATCGCATTTTTTTGCCAATTCGTCAATCAATTTTCGCATAAACGGAGCGGCGGAAACCCCCGTCGCAACCGTAAACTTTTCAATCTCCGCCGGAATGTCCGTATAGGACAGCGCTGCTCGGAACTCAAACTCTAAAAGTCGCATAAGTCCGACACCGTTGTCAAGTTGCGGATAGCTGCCGTAATACTCATCCTCGGGAATGGGTAGATTTGCCTTGATATAAAGCTCGTCCGCACCATATACAATTCTGTCGTCTCTCGTTTTTAAATTCTCTTCTCCGAAAAAGTCGATGATTTCAATCGTTTCCTTTGCCGTTTTCTCATCCATCGGCACGAGCGGATAAAGACCTTCGCGATGTTTTGTGATGCCTACCGGAACAACGGCAATACTCTCAACCTCATTACCGAGTGAAAGAAGGTCTGAAATCGAATTCTTCAAGACCTCGCCGTCATTGAGCCTGGGACATACGACAATCTGACAGTTTACACGTATTCCTGCCGAGGTAAGCTTTTGCAGGATGTTCATGCACTCGCCCGCTCTCGGATTTCGTACCATCTTGCGGCGAAGCTCGGGGTCCGTAACGTGCACAGATACATTCACGGGACTTATGTGCATACGAATCATTCGGTCGATATCTTCTTCAGAGAGGTTTGTGAGCGAGATGTAGTTCCCGAGAAGGAACGACATTCTCGCATCGTCGTCTTTAAAATAGAGCGTTTCGCGCATACCGCGCGGCATCTGGTCCACAAAGCAAAAAACGCAGTTGTTCGCGCATCGCTTTGCCTTGTCCATAAGATATGTTTCGAAGACGAGTCCCAAGTCCTCGCCTTCTTCTTTCTTTATTCTGACCGTTTTTCTCCGAAGCTCAATCTTCAGGCGCTTGTCATAAGAGTAAAACTTATAGTCAAGCACATCGCGAATCGGCTTTCCATTGATCGAGACAAGCTCGTCTCCCGCCACAATTCCTGCGAGCTCTGCAAGGCTTCCCGATTCGACTTCGGTGATGCGTGCGCTCATATTCTTATACCTTCCTTTTGATATAAAAATAGAGGAGGATTAATCCATCCACCTCTACCCTTTTACCGAATTGAGTTTCGCTAAATTATTCAGCAGCATTCTCTGCAGCAGCAATAACCTCGCGACCGTTGTATGTTCCGCACTTCTTGCAAGCTCTGTGTGAAAGCTTCATTGCTCCGCACTTCGGGCATGCTCCGATTCCCGGAAGCGAAAGCTTCCAATGTGCATTGCGGTTCATGTCTCTCCTCGATTTAGAATGTTTTCTCTTTGGTACCGCCATGGTGACACCTCCTTCGATATATAAACCATTACTTTTTTATTCAATCATCAAGCAACTGTGCAAGAATCTCGAGCCTTGGGTCAATCGACTCGTCCTTACAGTTACATGCTTGCTCATTTAA
>JAZQSI010000063.1:0-1964 GCA_045629985.1 Eubacteriales bacterium | reverse complement strand
TGAAACTGTCTAACTCATCCTGGTTATTGACCAGATAGCCCTTGTCGACAGTTACAAAACGATTTTTGGATACCTGGAAGTTCACCATGTCAATCTCTTCCGGATAAGCAACTACCTTAGCGGACTTTTTTGTGAGGTTGTCAATGGTCGGCTCGAAAAATGTGCCGTCCATACCTAAGCCGGGTGTAAATAATACAACAGTTTTCTTTTTAGTGATAATTGAACTCATAATAATTCTCCTTTAAAAATTAATGATAAATTTGGTTGATGCGTGAAAATGACAACTGCCTGCATCACGTGCAGCCGTCAGTAGTAAAATGTGCTAAAACATTGGAACCGCCCCCTCTCTTTTCAAGTTATATATAACCTATACGGTTAAATAATTTCTTTTACAAGTTCGGAATAAGGGATGCGCTGACCGCCACGGAGAACGTAGACATCGTCAGCATTATTGGTGTTCTCAACATATCTGCGGAGAATAACCGATGCGTACTTTTCGTCAAGCTCCATCGTAAAGCAGATGCGGTTTGTTTGTTCGCACGCCATAAGAGTAGAACCCGAGCCACCGAAGGTATCGATTACGATTGCGTTCTCCTGTGAGGAGTTGCGAATCGGATAGGAAAGCAAATCAAGCGGTTTGCTCGTAGGGTGATTCTCGTTGCGCTTGGGTTTATTAAAGTTCCAAATCGTAGTCTGTTTGCGGTCGGAATACCATCTGTGCTTGCCGTTCTTAAGGAAGCCGTAAAGCACGGGTTCGTGTTGCCACTGATAATCCGAGCGTCCAAGAACGAGGCTGTTCTTCGACCATATGCAAACACCTGCAAGATGGAAACCTGCATCAATAAATGCCTTGCGGAAGGTCAAGCCTTCGGTGTCTGCGTGGAATACGTAAGCAGAGCCACCGCTTTCCAAATGCGCCACCATATTTTCAAAGGACTTGTGAAGGAAATTATAAAATTCCTCGTCCTTCATACTATCGTTTTTGATAGTCAATCCGCTGTTGCTTTTGAAGGATACTCCATAGGGAGGGTCTGTAACGATAAGGTTTGCCTTCTTGCCGTCCATAAGGAGAGCAACATCTTCTGCACTTGTTGCATCACCGCAAACAAGTCTGTGTCGACCGACCACCCACACGTCGCCTTTTTCTACGAATGCCGCTTTTTCAAGGGCTGCGGTAAGGTCGTAATCGTCATCTTCGATAGCATCTTTGTCTTTGCCGAAAAGGTCAGAGAGTTCATCGTCGCCGAAGCCTGTAAGAGAAATATCGAAAGCCTCTGCTTGCAAAGCCTCGATTTCTACTTTTAAGAGTTCTTCATCCCACCCGGCATCAAGAGCCATACGGTTGTCCGCAATTATGTAGGCTTTCTTCTGAGCTTCGGTAAGGTGGTCAACGAACACACAAGGCACCTCGCTGATGCCTTCCTCTCGTGCCGCCATCACGCGACCGTGTCCTGCGATAATACCGTAGTCGCGCCCAATAATTACAGGGTTAATAAAACCGAACTCACGGAGGCTTGAACGGAGCTTGTTGATTTGCTCTTTGGAGTGAGTTCGTGCATTGTTAATGTAAGGAATCAGCTTGTCAATTTCAACAAGCGTCATTTGCGTTGTTGTTTTCACTATAAAACTCCTTTTTAAATAAAGAATCAAAGGGGACGCTAGTAACTTCTCCCCGTCGGAACGGAGAGTTTGCGACTTCTCTGCTTGGCAAGCAAGCCCAGATATGACTGCTCCCCTTTGAAAGATTACTTGATATAAATTTTTCCTGTACTGCGGTTGTATCTTTTCCACACCGTTACGATGTTGGAGAACAATCCGTCAATTTCGGTGCCGTCCTTGTAGATAGGTCTGCGTACACGAACATATAACGGGGACAGAGTTTTTGTGCCGGGAGAGGCGCTACCTGTTTTGAAAAGCCTTTGAGCTTTGTCGGTTGGGGATTGCGCCACAGATATAAAAATAAA
>JAZQSI010000062.1:0-6809 GCA_045629985.1 Eubacteriales bacterium | reverse complement strand
AATTTAGCTTTCTTCTCCCTATATAAGCTGGTGGGAGGTTTAGGATGATGTCTCCCACCGGCTTCCTCTAAAAAGACACTGAACGGTGATTTCTTTTGTTAAGGTGTCTGATAAAACTCATTCTGTATATTACCGCGTGAGCGGTTTTATGTAAAACTCTTTATAATTTAAATCAAGGAGGAATTCAAAATGAAAAAAAGACTTCTCGCATTGCTTCTTGCAGCAATATTGGTTCTTTCTCTTGTCGCATGTACAGGTGGAAGAAGAGGAGCAGGTGACATTGAAAAGATTGACTCAAGCGTTGATCCGAGCACACCGCTCACGAAGGACGATGTTGTCAGGGTTGTATTCTATTCCGATGCAAGCTGGCCGTATCAGGACAGTTGGAAGGTTATTCAGTACATAAGGGAGAATGTCGGCGCAACAGTCGAAATCAACCCGATTCCGAACTCTGAAATTCACACAAAATATTCAGTCATGTTTGCGGATCCCGAGACTCTTCCAGACACAGTTCCGTTTGACAGCAAAGCAGGCGGTGATGCTAAGGCAGCAGCAGGTGCGGCTATTCCGTTTGAGGCAGTTGCGGACTATATGCCGAACTACACAAAATGGGTATCTGAGCTCAATGAAAATGACTATGCAAACTTCATTCAGCCGAGAAAGTCAGCAGACGGCAAGATTTACTACTCACCACTTATGGGACGTGACACGACTGAAGGTGTTATGGCTTGGATATATCGTAAGGACATCTTCGATAAGCACAATCTCAAAACACCGACAAACTATGATGAGCTTTACAACGTATGTAAGGAGCTTAAGGCTCTCTACCCGGATTCTTACCCGCTCTGTATGAGAAGCGGTCTTGGCATAAACCTCAGAGTTATGGCTCCGGGCTGGGATAAAAACTGGGATGGCAGTTCGTTCTACTATGATGAAGCTGAAGGAAAGTGGAAGTACGGCGCTCTTGAGCCGGCTATGAAGAAATACCTCGAATTCTGCGTTAAGATGATAGATGAAGGTCTCCTTAACCCGGACTTCGCTACAATCAAGTCCGCAGAGTGGCAACAGCTCATCAGCACGAATCGCGGTTTCATCACTCCAGAGTACCAGACACGTATTGATTTCTTTAACTCCATTTTCAAGGACAACAACGAGCCGGGTCGCTTCTCGGCTATGGTTCCGCCCGTTGCAAATGCGGAAAAGGGCGCAAGTCTCGTTATGCGAAACAGCCTTGACCCGTATGGCTACATTCTCTGCAACACCCGTGATAATGACCGTATCGCTAACGCAGCAAAGTACCTTGACTGGTTCTATTCAGATGAAACGGTAGAGCTCGTTTCCTGGGGCAAGGAAGGCGAGACATTTGAAGTTGTAGACGGCAAGAAGCAGTATATCACAGCGGGTTCGAACGAGCCTGTAAAAACTCTCTATGGCTTCGGTGTTCCGGGTACATTCCTGCGCATTGACAAAGAAGCTATCGAGGCTACTGAGTCTGCAGATATCACAGAAAACCGTGCAATGGTTCTTGAACACAGAAAAGACAAGAACAATGCTGCAAACTTCATTTCGTTCACAAATGAAGAGCAGGAAAAATTGGGCGACGCAAAGGGTGTAATATTGAGCTATACTAATGAAACTCTTACAAAGATTCTCTTAGGACAGCTTCCGATTTCTGCTTATGACGAAATGGAAGCTAAGTGCTATGAGTACGGTCTTCAGGAAGTTCTTGATATTTACGAAGAAGCATACGCAAGAATTAAGTAAAAGAGGAAAATAAAACACTTTCCCCAAAAGCGGAAACATCGAGAAAACATCAGATGTTACCGCAAAACGAGAATTAGCTTTTTCTTCTCCCTATATGAACTCCTCGGTGTACTTGTAAAAAAAGGTACATCGGGGAGTTCGATTTTTGTATTAAAGAAGGTCAATGAATAAAACAAAAAGCACATTGCAAAAATGCAATGTGCTTTTTATATGGCAGGGGCAGAAGGATTCGAACCCTCGGCACGCGGTTTTGGAGACCGCTGCTCTACCAACTGAGCTATACCCCTAAATCATACGACCTTGATATTCTAACATAAAATCGCATAATTTGCAAGTGGAAATTTGAAAAAACTTAAAACTTTTTTCTTCCGAGAGAAAGAGCGTTTGTAACAACGGTGATTGAGCTCAGAGACATCGCCGCTGCGCCGAACATCGGGTTGAGAAGCGGGCCGCCGAGCGCGTAAAGAACGCCTGCGGCGACGGGGATTCCGATAACATTATATGCAAATGCCCAGAAAAGGTTCTGTTTGATGTTTCGAGTAACGAGCTTTGAGATTTTTATAAGCTTTGGAATGTCGCGCAAATCATTCTTTATAAGAACAACGTCTGATGTTTCGGCGGCAATGTCAGTTCCGCTTGCGACGGTTACGGAAACGTTTGCAGAGGCGAGCGCAGGTGCATCGTTAATGCCGTCACCAACCATGCAGACGTGATTCCCCTCTGCGATAAGCTTCTTTATGAACTCGCTCTTTCCCTCAGGGGAGAGGGAACTCTCGACATTTTCGATTCCGCATTTCTTTGCAATAGCTTTCGCGGTTTTTTCATTGTCACCCGTGAGCATATATACATCTGTTCCGTTTTTTCTAAGTTCTTTTATAGCTGAAAGGGACGTTTCTTTCGGCGTGTCTGCAACGGCAATTACGCCGAGGGGAGAGGTGGCAGTAGAGACATAAAGGGGAGTTTTGCCTTCAAGTGAAAGTCTCTCACCTATGGATAGAAATTCCTCTGAGGTTTTCGCAAAGGTAGAATTTCCAACAAAGATTTCCTCACCGTCAACTACTGCGGAAACACCCTTGCCAACGGTGTAAGTGAAGCTGTCTGCATCGGGAATAGATATACCGTTCTGTTCTGCATAGGCGACAATAGCACGACCGAGAATGTGCTCTGAACCCTTTTCAGCAGAAGCTGCAAGGGATAGGAGCTTTTCCTTTTCAATATTACAAAAAATGTCTGTTACTTCAGCTTTGCCTGTTGTGAGTGTGCCGGTCTTATCAAAAACGACAGTATCAATTTTCGATGCGTGTTCAAGTGCCGCACCGTTTCTGAAAAGAATTCCGTGTTCGGCAGAAAGACCTGTTCCGACCATTATCGCAACGGGGGTTGCGAGGCCAAGGGCACAAGGACATGAGATAACGAGGACAGAAATAAAAACAGAAAGAATAAATGAAAAATCCTTGCCTGCGAGATACCAACAGAATGCCGAGATAACGGCGATTGCGAGAACGCAGGGGACGAATACCCCTGCAACCGCGTCAGCGAGCCTTGCAATAGGTGCTTTTGATGCCTGTGCCTCTGATACTGTGCGGACGATGTTTGCAAGCATCGTATCTTCACCGGTACGTGTCGCGCGGAATGTAATATATCCTGAAAGGTTTATGCAACCGCCGATAACTTCATCGCCGGGCTTTTTCGGGACAGGAAGGCTTTCGCCCGTAAGCATAGCCTCGTCAGCTTCCGTCTCGCCTGAAACAATAACTCCATCAACGGGAATTTTTTCGCCCGGGCGCACCACTATAATATCATCGGGAGAGATTTCTGAAACGGGGATGGAAACTTCTTCTCCACCGCGTATTACGGTTGCAAAATCTGGAACAAGGGAAACGAGCTTCTTTACCGCTGCAGATGTCTTTTTTGTTGCTCGTTTTTCAAGAGATTTGCCGAGCTTTACAAGTGCGATAATCATTGTTGCGGATTCAAAATACAGGCTGTGTACTGCGTGGGAATTTCCCATAAATACAAGAATAGAAGAATATATGCTGTACAAGAGCGCGGCAAGTGTGCCGACTGCGACGAGTGTATCCATGTTCGGGCTTCTTTTGAAGAGCGATTTGAAACCTGATGTGTAGAAATGGAAACCGCAGATGATTACTGGGAGAGTGAGAAGAGCTTCAATAACCACAAGCACTTTCGGCTCAGAGAGCGTTGCAGTGAGCGTGAAAAGCCCGAGCATGGGGCCCATTGCTACAGTGAAAAGGAGAGCGGCAAAAGCGAGGGAAATTATGAGGTTTGCCATATCTTTTTTTGCCTTGTTTTCATTCTCGGGTTTGTCTTTTGGGAGAGAAGCTTTGTATCCCAAGGAGTTTATGGCTTTTATAATTTCTTTTTCAGAGATTATATCTGCGTCATGTATTACAGTTGCGCTCTCATTTGGGAGATTTGCAACGGCAGATTCAACACCGTGAAGTTTAGAAACGTTAACTTCAACGTTTCTCACGCATACGGCGCAGTGCATACCGCGGACGGATAAAGTTGTTTTGGTAAGATTCATCAAATCACCTTTTGTATAATATTTACAGCAAATGTCTATAATAATTATAAATCAAAAAGAAGGGAAGATGCAAGTTGAATTTAAAAGGAACAGAAACACTCATAAACCTCGCGCGTTCTTTTGCAGGCGAGTCGCAGGCAAGAGGAAGATACCACTTTTATGCAGGCAAGATACGTAAGGAGGGGCATGAGGCTCTTTATCGCACAATTACAGAAATTGAGAACAATGAGCTTGCTCACAGCAAGGTGTTTATGAATTTTATCACGGATAATCCTGAACTCGGTTTTGACAATATAGACATAGATGCAGGTTATCCGTATGTCCTCGGCGATGTAATAACAAATCTCAAAGCCGCCGCAGATGGCGAACACGATGAGACTGCAGTAATCTACCCGAAGTTTGCAAAAATTGCAAGAGAAGAGGGCTTTGCGGAAATCGCGACAACTTACGAGCTTATTGCAAAGGTTGAGGCTGAACATGAGCAGACATTCAGAAAAATGATGGAGCATCTTGAAAGCGGTACACTTTATAAGAGAAACACTCCGACAAAGTGGAAGTGCGAAAACTGCGGATTTGAATACACGGCAGAAAGCGCCATTGAGATATGTCCGCTCTGTAAGCATCCCGTCGGTTATATGCGAAGCGAGTTATAAGAAAAAGGCTGTGCATCTGCACAGCCTTTAAAATTACTTTATGCCGCGTGCTTCAAGGTAGAAGCGCTTATCCCAGGCGTGACCCATCGAAAAAGCCTTTCTCGGGAGAACACCGTCGCGGATAACGGTCGGGAAGAGGTCGGACTTCTTGATTGACGGGAAGAGGAAACCTGCGTTTCCATCCTCACTGCCGAGGCGTTTTACAACCTCGTCACCGTGGATATAGTCAACTCTACCGCCGTTTTCCTTGAGATAATCGTCGATGAACTTCTGCACGGAGCCGACGGTGAGGTTTGATTTCGGATTCTTGATTCCGAGCTTTTTCTCGCCGTTCTTTGTAACCATAACAAAGGTCTGTTCAGCATCGTCGGAAAGCTCGTAATACTTGCTCATGGCATCGAGCATCTTTTCTGCGTCAATGTCAAATACAACGCGGTGGATAGCTTCAAATTCAAGAGCCTCATCGTGGAGATTAACAAGCTCACAAAGTGCAAAACGGGCGGGATGTGAAGCTTTTTCTGCATCTGAAAGGTTTTCCTTTACCATTCTCCAGCATTCCTTTGCAGTTGCAAGAGAGTGGTTGCCGTCACCTACTGCAAACTGGAGAACTCCTTTTCCTGATACCAAATACTTCTTCTCGAATTCGTCCTTGTCAGCGAGACGTGCGAGTGCGGCATCAACTGAAGCAGTTTCGTCATCGCCGAGGAAATATCCCTTTATTGAACCCGATTCTTCCATAAGCTTGAAGTCATAGGCGGGGGTGAGGGTAGCTGTCTTTTTTGCGAGTGGCTCAATAACACTCTTCTCCGTATCGTCAATGAGAAGCATAATGTGTGGAAGCTCAAGCGGAGCATCCTTGCGGATTTTTACTCGCGGTGGGATGCGCTCGAGAACCGTACCTTCTGTTGCACGGATTTTTGATTGAGAGCCCGGCATATATTCATATTCCTCGAGATCAACAATACCCATAAGTCCGCGGCGGATTTTACCGTTTCTCTGTGTGCGCTCGACGTAGATGTATCTTGCACCGCAGTTTTCAAAAACGCCTTCATTTAAATAAGAAAGCATGGTTGAATTGATTTTCTCGATGCGAGTCTCGGGATCTCCATCCTCAAGGTAAATTTCGGGGAAGGTGAGCTTGAGTGTTGACGGAGCATCTCCGACGAAAGTCTCAACGCTGTTCCAGTATTCGGGTTCAGATGTGTACTGGTCGCACGCAACAACGCTCCATTTTGTCATATTAACTTCTTTTTTGGGGAGAAGAATTTCTCCCGGCAAAAATGCTTTTGAATCCATTTTAAAGCGCCTCCTTGATGGATAACATATATTAATAATGTACTAATTATACCCTACAAAAAAAATCCAGTCAAGCTAATGAAAAAAATAAAAAATTGTGTTGACATTTTAAAATATTGTGTTATAATAGTCTATGCAATGCGGGAGTGGCTCAGTGGTAGAGCGTCACCTTGCCAAGGTGAACGTCGCGAGTTCGAATCTCGTCTTCCGCTCCAAAAGGACCAAGTCGAAAGACTTGGTCCTTTTTCTATCTGTTTGAAATGTTATCTTCGATAAACTTTCTGCAGGCTTTTGAAAGATACCTGTTTTTCTTTGTGAAGAAGTAGATGTTTCTTATAATTTCGTCATCCGTAAGCTTGTAATACACGATGCTGTCGGATGCAGAGAGGTTCTTGATGAGCGTATCGCTGACAAATGAAATGCCCATACCTGATGCTGTAATGTTATATGAAGTAACCTGCTGGTCGAGCTCGAAGACGATATTGGGTATAAATCTGTGCTTTTTGCAGAGTAGATGCGCTTTCTTGCTCGTGTTGTTTTCAGGCTTC
>JAZQSI010000061.1:0-6011 GCA_045629985.1 Eubacteriales bacterium | reverse complement strand
AATACTTCCTTGTGTGGCTGTGGCCAATCGACCGCCGTTTTTTATAATATAATGCAAATAAGACCTGAGCAAGTTTCGTTCGTAATTCTCTCAATAGTTTCCTTAAGCTTCATTCGCGCATCCTGCGGCATCTTCTGGAGCTTGTTATGTAAACCTTCGTTCACAAGGTCATAGAGCGATTTGCCGAAGATGTTGGACTCCCATATCTTTTCGGGCGTATCTTCAAATTCACGAAGCAGACATACAACAAGCTCTTCCGACTGCTTTTCACTTCCTACAATCGGCGCAACCTCCGTGGTAATATCTGCACGAAGCATATGAATTGACGGAGCACTGGCGCGAAGTCTGACGCCGTATCTGCCTCCCTGCTTTACTATTTCAGGCTCTTCGAGCGTGAGTTCGTTTGTATCAGGCATAACAATACCGTATCCCGTCTCTTTAACCTGGTTGAGAGCTTCCTCAACGCGTGCATACTCAGAATTTACACGAGAAAGTTTTTCAAGAAGCGGGAGAAGGTCTCCGTCATCTTTTATATCGAACCCCGTCTGCTTGCTCAGAATATCATAAAATACGGTCTGTGGGAGGAAAACACTTGCCTCAATCTCACCCGTTCCGAGATTTATCGAAGAAATGGTCATATCATTTAAGAGACTGCACTGTTTAACCCCATCGACAAACATCTCGGCATCCCTGATTCTCTCCATATTGCTTGCGCTGTCAAGAATCGCAGAATACAGCTCACTTTTTATGCTGTGCGTAAACGGCAATGTATCAACCCACGACGGCATATAAATATCTACTTTCGAAATCGGAAACTCATAAAGAAGTCCGCGTATCACGCTTCGGATTTCAGGCTCATCTGCCGTCTGGCAGTTCATGGCGATACACGTAACGTCATATTTTTCAGAAAGCTTCTCACGAAGCTCTTTCGCTTCCTTGCCGCTCGGATTTGACGAATTGACAATAACGATAAACGGCTTTCCTATTTCACGAAGCTCGTCTATAACTCTCGCCTCTGCTTCTGCATATTCCTCGCGTGGAATATCCGTTATGCTTCCGTCAGTTGTTATTACGAGCCCGATTGTCGAATGTTCTGCTATGACCTTGCGAGTTCCTATTTCCGCAGCTTCCGTCATAGGTATTTCATGGTCAAACCAAGGAGTTGTGACCATTCTCGGGGAATCATCCTCCATCACTCCCATTGCGCCATTTACCATATACCCAACACAGTCAATCATACGTACATTAAAGTTTGAGTTTCCGTCAACTGAAACGTTTACAGCCTCCTCGGGAACAAATTTCGGCTCAGCCGTCATAATCGTTCTTCCCGAGCCGCTTTGCGGCAGTTCATCCTGCGCTCGTTCCCGACTGTAAACATTGTCAATATTCGGGATAACGAGCGTCTCCATAAACCGCTTTATAAAAGTCGACTTACCTGTTCGCACCGGACCTACAACTCCGATATATATATCGCCCTGCGTGCGACGGGAAATATCATTATAGATATTCTCCACAAAACATTCCTCCTTGTTTCTCTTTTATTTCTGCCTATATAATAATATTTGAGGAATGTCCGAATTATGCAACGCGAGATTCTTTTTGGTGATTTCCAAAAATTTTTATTGATTTATTGGCGATAAAGCTGTATTCTATAAGTAAAGGAGCGTGATTAATATGGAAAACAAATTCGGCGCAGATATCATTACTCTTACAGACGACGAAGGCAACGAATACGAATTCGAACATATTGACACAATAGAATTGAATTCAAAAATGTACCTTGCTTTTACAGAAGCTGATGCCCCCGAAGAAGGCGTTTCGGAAATCATCATACTTCGCCTCGACAAGGACGAAAACAATGAGGAAATCCTCGTTACCGTGGACGATGAGGCAGAACTCGAAGCTGCTTATGAGGCGTTTATGGATGAGGCATTTGAAGAGGATGACGAATAATCGGACACGCACCCGATTGAACTTTCCTCTTTGCTGTGCTATAATCTGAAACAAGGTGGTTATTACCCTGCTCTGTTTGTGATGCATTTCTTTTAAACCCACATTTCTTAAACGGGACTCCGCGTTCCCCTGTCGATAGCAGGCCTCCCGATGTGCATTCCGCGCGTTGGATGTTGGAAGCTTATGAAGCCGGGGATAGGTAACCCACCTGCAATTGTGCAGGTTATAAATGGATGCACACGGCAGTTGCGGGGGAATTTTTTTATGAACATGAAATTTTCTCGCCTTTCTTCGCTTATCGGAGAAGATGCCATCAAAAAGCTTTCAAAGTCTCACGTTATGATTTTCGGCCTCGGCGGTGTCGGTGGTTATGCGGCAGAGGTTGTTGCACGGTCAGGTATCGGAAAGATAACCCTTGTCGATTTTGACGTGGTCAACGAAAGCAACATCAATCGTCAGTTGTGTGCCCTTGAAAGCACCGTCGGACAAGGCAAGGTAAGCGTAATCGCAAAAAGGCTTTCGGATATAAACCCTGACATTGAAATCACCGCACTTCCTTTGCGCTATGCGGCTGAAGTGCGAGAAGAGTTCTTCTCTCTCTCTCCTGATTACATAATAGATGCGATAGATTCCGTAACAGATAAAATAGACCTTATTATCGAGGCAAAAAAACGTGATATTCCGATAATATCTGCAATGGGAGCAGGAAATAAACTCGATGCTTCCGCTTTTAAAGTCTCAGACATATCAAAAACAAAGGTTTGTCCTCTTGCCAAGGTTCTTCGCAAGGAGCTTGGAATTCGCGGCGTAAAGCACCTTAAAGTCGTCTATTCTGAAGAACTGCCGGTTATAAAAGAACGCTCCCCCGCAAGTGCTGCGTGGGTTGTCGGAACAGCTGGACTTCTCCTCGGCGGCGAAGCGATACGAGATTTGATAAAAAAAGAAGCAGATTAATCTGCTTCTTTTTTTGCTTCTCGCGCTGTTCTTCTCGGATCTTCGTCAAGCTTTTCCCATCCGGGTAGCGGAAGACGTTGCATTGAGTTAAATATCTTTGTTGAATAACCCGGGTATTTCTTATTCATCTCCGCGACGAAGTTTTTGATTTCCTCGCGCTTTGTGTTTCCGTTTGCAGGGCACGGGTTTTTGACAACGGGCAAATCAAGGCGTTTTGTTACACCTCGGATCAACCTTTCATCTGCATAAAGAAGCGGGCGTATCTGATATAGTCCTTTTCTATCCATGTGCGTAACGGGAGAAAAGCACGAGATTCTGCCTTCAAATATCTGCGACATAAGGAAAGTCTCAACAGCGTCGTTGAAATTATGTCCGAGCGCGATTTTGTTACATCCGAGGCGCAGTGCTTCATCGTGAAGCATTCCCCTTCTCATTTTCGCGCAAAGCGAGCACGGATTGGTCTCTTTTCTTATATCAAAGATAATCTCAAAAATATTGCTCGGCACAACCGAATATTCAATACCGTTATCTTCGCAAAGCTTCCGTATCGGCGAATAATCGCTCTTTCCGGGGTCAGAATCTATCGTTATCGCCTTAATCTGATAGTCCCGAGGATAGAATCTGCGAAGCTCGGACAGCGCAAGAAGCGTTATAAGAGAATCCTTCCCGCCCGACACTCCGACGCCGATAATGTCACCATTTTCTATCATTTTGTACTCTGCGACGCACTTTCTGACAAGACTTAATACCCTTTGCATGAAAAATTCCTCCAAAAAATTTTAATTTGCGTTGTGAGAATTTGGGAGATTTTAAGAGAAAACAAGAGAATAAGAGAGTTTAGAAAATATAAACTAAAAAATTCAAAAAAAGGTGTTGACTTTTTTATATAAAAAGTGTAAGATGGTAACTGCTCGTAATGAGATTATATACTAAGTAGCGTAAAAAGTGAATGTTTTTTTACATTCTTTTTTTACGATACTTAGAAAATCTCTGCGAAGAATAAATTTTGGAGGATTTACAATGTCTACATTTATGGCAAATGAGAAGACAGTTACACGTAAGTGGTACATCCTTGACGCTGCTAACAAGCCCCTCGGCGAAACTGCAGCTCAGGCAGCTGTCCTTCTCCGCGGAAAGCACAAGACAGACTTTACACCGCACGTTGACTGTGGCGACTTCGTCGTAGTCATCAACGCTGCTAAGGCAGTTCTCACAGGAAGCAAACTTACACAGAAGTATTACCGCACTCATTCCGGATACGTCGGCGGCCTCAAAGAGGTTCCCTACCGCATCCTTATGGAAGAGAAGCCGGAGCTTGCACTCGAGCTCGCAGTTAAGGGTATGATTCCGAGAACAGTTATCGGAAGAAAGGCTCTTGGCCGCCTCAAGGTATTCGCAGGCGCTGAGCATTGCCATGCAGCACAGAAGCCGGTAATGTTCACTTCTTATGAGGAGGTAAAATAATGTACACACCTAAGAAAGCTTATTTTTACGGAACAGGCAGAAGAAAGTCTTCTGTTGCAAGAGTTCATGTATATCCGAACGGCAGCGGTAACATCACTGTTAACGGCCGTACACTCGAGAACTACTTTGGTCTCGACACACTCAAGTTCATCGTTCGTCAGCCGCTTGTCACAACTGACATGGCAGATAAGGTTGACATCGAAGCTACTGTTATCGGTGGCGGTGTTACAGGTCAGGCTGGCGCTATCCGTCACGGTATCGCAAGAGCTCTTCTCAATGTAAACGAAGAGTTCCGTCCCCTCCTCAAGAAGGACGGCTTCCTCACTCGTGACCCGAGAATGAAGGAACGCAAGAAGTACGGACTCAAGGGCGCACGTCGTGCACCGCAGTTCTCAAAGAGATAACCTATCGACTTCGCAAAGCCTTTATTTACGAAGTTTTGGCGTTATCAGATGTTGTGGAAAGTTGCAAAAAGCGTGAGATAAGTAGCATACAAGCAACATATATGCAACAAAATCATATAAATACCAAAGATATTAAAAGAGATGTTTTTCGTAACAAAGAAAGACATCTCTTTCTTTGTATCTGTGTATCCGTGCCCCGTCATAAAGGCGGGGCAATTTTCTTAACCTACAATTAACATACCTTTACTTTTGGAGTTTACATTGCTTATGCTAAACTGTTATCGTAGTCAAAAAGACAAAATAATTTTAAGGAGAGTGATTTTGATGAAGAAAATCATAAGCATGTTAGTAGTGGTAGGTTTGATGTCGGCTTTTTTTATGGGGTGTGGCACAAGCAACGGAACAAGTAACGGTGGAACAGTTGCCACAGACGGGTCAACCTCGATGGAAAAGGTAATCGGTTATTTATCAGAAGCCTATATGGAAGAAAACTCTGATGTAAAGGTTACTTACAACCCCACTGGTTCAGGTAGCGGTATTCAGGCGGTTCAGACCGGTAGATGCGACATCGGTCTTTCAAGCAGAGATTTGAAAGATGAAGAAAAAGCAGAGCTTACCGGAACAGTAGTTGCGATCGACGGAATTGCCGTAATTGTAAATCCTGAAAACCCCGTTGATGACCTTACAATCGAGCAGATTGCAGGACTTTACAAAGGAGAAATCACAAATTGGAGCGAGGTTGGCGGTGCAGATTCCCCCGTTGTTCTTATCGGCAGAGAAGCTGCATCAGGTACAAGAGATGGCTTTGAATCAATCACCGATACAGAAGATGTTTGCAGATATTCTCAGGAACTTACATCAACAGGTGATGTTGTGCAGACAGTAGCTTCCAATCCTAACGCAATCGGATATGCGTCTGTTGCATCTGTAAAAGATACAGTAAAGATGATTGATGTAGAAGGTGTTACACCTACAACTGAATCAATCCAGAACGGCACATACAAGCTTGCGCGTAACTTCGTATTCGTAACCAAGAAAAACGCAGAGCTTTCTGAAAGCACAAAAGCATTCTTCGAGTTCGCAACAAGTGAAGCCGCTGATGAGCTTATCATAAAAGCAGGAGCCGTACCCGTAGCAAGATAAGGAGATTAGAGAATGAGCAGAATTAAAAAAGCAGCAAATGTAATTGAAAAATCAATGAATATAATCTTCACTTTCTGTGGATTTTTAGCTGCC
>JAZQSI010000060.1:0-3614 GCA_045629985.1 Eubacteriales bacterium | reverse complement strand
AGCTACACCAAAGTCGTTGTCATTTGCGGAGCGCACAAGCTCACGGTAGAATTTATATACGTGCTCCCACGCTTCTCCGTAGAACTTCTTCATAAAGTCGCGTATCAGAGCGTCTGCGTCCGCGTACGGATTTTCGCAGAGGCGCATAAAGAGATGCTGATTAAGCTCCCACATAAAGGTTGAATATCTTCTGTTTTCAACCATAATTCCCGAAACACCGTTTTCGTGGAATGTCTTTATAGCATCACTCAGCTTGTTTGCTATGGGAGTGAGTGTCTCGAAGAAGAGGTTAAATAGATAATCCCAGATAAAAATTCCGCAACCGGTCTTCTTCTGAATCTCGTGCCATGCTTTGAGTACGTGTAAGAACTTTTTGTTAGTCCGATCGTTCAGCCCTCGCATCAGGTCGCTCTCTACCGCGCCTATCTGAATGATGACGTTCTTTTCGGGGAGCATTCCGTCTGACGGGGGATACATATAGTCTGCATAAGCAAAGGTCAGAATGTTTACGTCGGGATGAAGCTTTCTGACTTCTCTTGCAAGTCTGTTGACGAAGTGGAGAAGATAGCCCATTCTGCCGGATTTCTCGCGAAGCTCACAGCACGCGTCACATTCACAGTGATAGTCTGCAAGGTCAGGAGGTGCAATAACGTATATCTTCGGGTATTCTATGCCCTTTTTGAGAGCAAGAGCCTTTTCGTCTTCAATATTCTTAAGAAGCTTTTCGAGCATAGCTTCAAAGAAGCTTTCGTTTGTAAGGCAGTAGTCGCCATCCTCAACTCTCTTGCCGAGGACCTTGCTCCACGCAAACCAGTCCGGGTGCTTTTTGAAGTATTCGTCCTTCGGGAAGTATTTCGGAAGTGTGTGAACGTCGTCGGGACGACCTATGTAAACACCACCACCGTATGCTTTGAGCGAATCAAGAAAACCATCTTCGTTTACCTCATCTGTTATTCCGCTCTCGCGGACGCGGACGTGGTATGGGTGGTTTCCCTTGTGCCACAGAAACGCGTTGCTCTTTCTGTACGAAATGGCAGGCGTGCCTGAACTTTCAAAATCATCCGCAAGCGACAAATCGCGCAAGTCGGGGATGTATTCATCCCACGGTGACCACCAGCGTATGTCGACAACGTCTTCGAGGAAATGATATACGGAATAGATTATTCCGCGCTCACCGGGCTTTGTTCCGCCCGTGAGGATTATGTTTTCGTCCGAGACTTTTATTATCCAGTTCTCGTTCGAGGTTCCGCAGATGCCTCTCTTTTTTGAATAGCTTGTGTGACCTATATAAAAAGCCTTTCCCGAAACCTTGTCTTCGGTCACAATCGGAAGCTTCTCACCGAAAACCTTCTCGAGATACAGGCAAAGCTCATCTGCGGCGGTCTTTTCAACAAGTGCATCATTTTGCGGAATTGCAATAACATATTCTGATTTTTTGTTATTAAAAATTACAGGCATAGTTTATAAATCCTCTGATTTGCGTTTTGAAAACTTACCGCTTAAAGAAATCGCGGTATTCATTTGGTGAAAAGCCCATTTTCTCTTTAAAGAGACGGCTGAAATAGCAGTTATTCGAAAAACCGAGCATCTCTGCGATTTTATTAATTGGTGCAATGTCGTTTTCCAAAAGCTTTTTTGCCTCGTTCAAGCGAAGCGATATAAGATATTGGTTTGGCGGCATACCGTAAAATGCCTTGAAAAGCTTTCTGAAATGAACCTCGCTTATGTCCGACTTTATCAGAAATTCCTTAAGAGAAAACTTCGGGTTTGTATAGTTTTCGGAAAGAAGCTTCTGAGCCTCTTCAAGGAGAGTCAAGTGCTTTCTCGAGAAATAAGCGGATGACTGATGCGCGATAATAGCAGAATAAATAGAGTAAAGATAACCAAGCGCACCGATATCAGAACCGGGTGTACGGACACTCCAGGTCTTGTAAAGCTTTTTGAAAAGAGAATCAGCGTTGGGAATTTTGTGGAAAAGCTTCGGAAAAAGAGAAGTGCCCTCGGGTAAGTCGAAAAGGAAATCTACACATATAACATCAACGTGGTCCTGAAGAAGACGGCGCGTGTAAGGCGTGTTTCTCGGAATGAAAACGATGTCTCCTTCCTTTGCGGTATATTCTTTTTCACCGAAAACGTAAACAGAGGTATCGTTTTTATGATAGAGCAAAATGTCATAATTATATTGAAAGGAGCGAATATTCTTAAGATACGGAAACGAAAGGGTTTCGACAGAGAGGATTTTCTTGATATGAAAATTCTCATTGATAATCGTTTTATCTAATTCATTCATGATTATATTTCACCCTTTCTTTGCTTTATAAGCGAATTTTACCATGTTTCGGAACTTGAATCAACAAAAATGGGGTGTTTTGAGCAAGGTTTATAATCGTTTTGTGCAACTACAATCGAAAACTTACTTGAAAGTTTTTCCATGTAATACTATAATTTTGCTGTAACCACATTTCAAAGGAGAAAAAAGGAAAAATGAACTATAAAAAAGACCTTACAGAAAACATACTGCCGTTCTGGATAGAGGGTGGAGTTGACTATAAAAACGGCGGAATATATACAAGTCTCGACCGTGAGGGAAACATCTACGGAACAGATAAAAGCGTGTGGTTCCAAGGGCGTGCTCTCTGGAGCGTTACAAAGGCATATAATGCGATAGAAAAAAGAGAGGAATATCTCAAGACGGCTGAAAATATATACAACTTCCTTGCTACCTGTACGGATACCGACGGAAGAATGTATTTCACGGTAACAGAGGACGGACGCGGACTGCAGAAGAGAAGATACTATTTCTCCGAAACCTTTGCTGCGATAGGTTGTGCTGAGTATTACAAGGCGTGCGGAAAGCGCGAGGTGCTTGAGAGTGCGGAGAGATATTTTGCAGTTGCATACGATTGCTTCACGGGCAAAATAAAGAACGCACCGAAGATAAATCCCGAAAACATGAGAGCAAAGGCGCTCTCTCCCGTTATGATAATGCTCGCGACAGCACAGGTTATGAGAAGTATTCCCGAGGTTTCGGAAAAGTATGACCGAATAGTGCAGGAATGCCTTTCTGAAATTCTCGACGGAGGATACTTAACCGAGCGCGCTCTTCTCGAAAGCGTTTCGATTAACGGAGAGTTTATGGACAGCCCGAACGGCAGAATCGTAAATCCCGGTCACAGTATGGAAGCTGCGTGGTTTATATTGAGTGAGGCTATATATTCGAAAAATACGCGTGCGGCAGAAGTTGCGAAGAAGATTATTGATATAACGCTTCCGCTCGGTCTTGATAAAAAACACGGCGGAATAATCTCATTCTGCGACATAGACGGCAAACCGCCCGTACAGCTTGAGTGGGATATGAAGCTGTGGTGGCCGCAGTGCGAAACGCTTATTGCGCTTCGTCTTGCGTATCTCCATTTTGGAGAAGAAAAGTATAAGACGGCATTTGATGAGCTTTTACAGTATACCGAAGAGCATTTTGTTGATAAGGAAAACCCGGAATGGTACGGCTATCTGCATTACGACAATACGGTTTCAACAACGCTTAAGGGCAACATATTCAAAGGTCCGTTCCACATTCCGAGATTTTACATGATAATGGATGTAATGGACAGAAC
>JAZQSI010000059.1:0-10477 GCA_045629985.1 Eubacteriales bacterium | reverse complement strand
GCCGTCGGGGCATCCCGACTCACCCTCACGAATTACATTTCCCGCCTCAACACGCAGGGAGATGCCCATGTCCGCATCGTGAAGTTTTGTTATGAGATCAATTTTTGAAACAGAAGATATCGCGGCGAGAGCTTCACCTCGAAAACCGAGAGTAGCTATACCGTCAAGGTCCTCTGCCTTTGAAATCTTGCTCGTAGCGTGGCGGAGAAACGCCGTTTTAGCATCAGACGCAGACATACCTATACCGTCATCAGTAATTCTGATATACGAAATTCCGCCGTTCTGTATCTCACACGTAACTGAAGTTGACTTTGCATCTATCGCGTTTTCGAGAAGCTCTTTGACAACGGAAGCGGGGTTTTCTACAACCTCTCCTGCCGCAATCATATTCGCAACGTGCTTATCAAGAACATTTATGCATCCCACGGTCTTTTCTCCTTTCCTTTTTTATTCAGCTTCTCTCGCGCGTTTTGCAAGTTCAAAGAGAACCGAGAGTGCCTCAAGCGGCGAGAGCGTATTGACATCCATATGTGCAAGCTCGGAAATAATCTTATCTCCCTCGTGAGAACGACGTCTCTCCTCAGGGATTACGAATTCAGGTCTTGCGAGAGCACCGTCAGATTCGAGGCTCTCCAAAATCTCCTTTGCGCGGAATATGACAGAGTCGGGTATTCCCGCAAGGCGTGCAACTTCTATACCATAGCTGTCGTCAGCACTTCCCCTCACAATCTTTCGGAGGAAGGTAATATCAAAGCCGTGCTTTTTAACGGCAATGTTGTAGTTCTTTACGCCCGAAAGCTCATTCTCAAGCTCTGTAAGCTCGTGGTAGTGTGTCGCGAACAGCGTTTTTGCGCCTACACACTTCTTATCTGCAACAAACTCAACAACCGCACGCGCAATCGCCATACCATCAAAGGTGGATGTGCCTCTTCCGATTTCATCAAGAATGATGAGACTTCTTTTTGTTGCCTTTTTTATAATCTCCGATACCTCATTCATCTCAACCATAAATGTCGACTGACCCGAGGCAAGGTCATCAGATGCGCCGATGCGTGTGAAAATGCGGTCAACCACACCGATTTCCGCGCTCCTTGCAGGTACAAACGAGCCAATCTGCGCCATAAGCGTAATGAGTGCAACCTGGCGCATGAACGTGGACTTACCTGCCATATTCGGGCCTGTTATAATCGCCATACGGTTCTCATTGCAGTCGAGGTTCGCGTCATTCGGAACAAAAAGCGCATCCTTCATAACGCGCTCGACAACAGGGTGTCTGCCGTCTTTGATGAGGATTTTTTCTTTCGAGGTCACCTTCGGTCTTGAATATCCGAAGCGCGCAGAAACTGATGCAAAGCTCGTCAGTACGTCAAGATTTGCAATCGCGCTTGAAGTGTCCTGAATGCGCTTTACGTTCTCTGCAATCTTCTCGCAGAGCTCACGGAACATCTCGCCCTCAAGACGGCAAACCATCTCGCGTGCACCGAGAATCTGACCTTCAAGATCCTTGAGCTCGTCTGTTATGTATCTCTCACCGTTTGCGAGAGTCTGCTTTCTCATGTAATAATCAGGGACGTCCGCGATATTCGACTTTGAAACCTCGATATAATAACCGAATACGCGGTTGTAGCCAATTTTAAGGTTTTTGATTCCCGTTTTTTCCTTCTCTCGAAGCGCAAGCTCGGTGAGGTAGCTCGTACCATTGTCAACAATGTCACGAAGCTTGTCAACCTCGGCATTGTACCCGGTTTTGAATATCTTTCCCTCTCGGATTGAAACGGGAGCTTCTTCATCTATTGCATCGTCAATCAGTTTATGCATATCTGAAAGCTCGTCAATTCCACCGTCAATTTCGCGAAGCATCGGAGCGGTGAGCGGTGCAAGCTTTTCTTTGATTCTCGGAAGCGCGGCAAACGTCTTTGCCATCGCAAGCAGGTCGCGACCGTTTGCAACGCCGTAAACCACGCGACCTACAAGACGCTCGATATCGCGCACGGAGCGGAGACTTTCAGAAATCTCCTCGCGGGTTATCGCCTCATTCACGAGAACTTCCACCGCATCAAGTCGTCTGTTTATTTCATCAACATCCATAAGCGGCTTTTCAAGCCATGAGCGGATAAGGCGTCCTCCCATCGACGTTCTCGTTTTGTCAAGCACCCAAAGAAGAGATCCGTGTTTTTCCTTTCCGCGCATAGTCTCGCAAACTTCAAGGTTTCTTCGCGCAGTTTCGTCAAGGAGCATATACTGCTCGCGCAAGTAAACATCAATCTTGTTGATGTGGGAAAGGTTTGTCTTCTGTGTTTCATGAATGTATCGGAGAAGTCCACCGCAGACAGTGCAGATATGCGAACCTGCATCTACGCCGAGGGCTGAAACGTCATCCGTTGCAAAGTGTTCCTTTATCGAAGATACGGCATCGTCCGAATTGAAAATATCGTCGCGGAGCTCGACATTCATCTTGAGAGTTTCTTTAAGGTAATCGCAGGATGCCTTATCTGAGAAGAACTCACCATTGACGACTGCCTCTTTGGGAGAGAATTTTGAAATTTCGCCGAGTATGAGTTCACACACTTCCTCGCCCGAAACCTCGCACACGCTTGTCTGACCCGTTGTGATATCGATGAAGCAAACACCCGCTGCATTACCCATCTTGCAAATGCCGCAGATGAAATTGTTTCGATCTTCGTCGAGCATCGTGTTTTCGATTACCGTACCCGGAGTGATTATGCGGACGATGTCACGGTCAACCAGCTTCTTGCCCTTCGTCGGCTCTTCTGTCTGCTCGCATATTGCAACCTTGTAGCCCTTTGCAATGAGACGCGCGATATACGCATCGCAGGAATGATACGGAACACCGCACATCGGCGCTCGCTCATCCTGGCCGCAGTCACGTCCCGTAAGCGTGAGTTCAAGCTCCTCTGACGCAAGGCGCGCATCGACAAAGAACATCTCATAAAAGTCGCCGAGGCGAAAAAATACGATACTGTCCTTATTCTGCTCTTTAATTTTCAGGTATTGCGTCATCATCGGAGAATAGCTGTCCATCATATTACCTCTTAAATCATAATTTAAACGAGTTCGCCGTACATTCCCCACTTTGCGGACTCTGTAATTCTTGCCTTCATAAATTTGCCAACGAGCGCTGGGTCTCCCGCGACACTTATCGGACGGTTGCCGTCTGTTCGGGCAACGAGGTTATAGCCCTGCTCATCTTCCTGCACACCCTCAACAAGCACCTCAACCTCGCATCCTATAAGACGTGCGCTTCGCTCACGCGTGCCCTCTTCGTGGACGTCAAAGAGCTTCTGGAAACGCGCAACCTTTTCCGCTCTCGGTGTAGGGTCTTCCATCTCGGCGGCAGGTGTGCCGCTTCTCTTTGAATAGATAAAGACAAACAAACCGTCAAAGCCAAGGTCGGAAACGAGCTTTATCGTCTCGTTAAAATCTTCTTCTGTCTCGCCGGGGAATCCTACTATAACGTCGCTCGTAAGGGAAATTCCCGGCATCTTTTCTCTCGCGTATGCAACAAGCTCGCGGTAACGTTTGCTGTCATAGCGTCGGTTCATAAGTTTAAGGATTCTGTCGCTTCCCGACTGGAAAGGAAGGTGGATGTGCTTTGCGACCTTTTCGCAACGTGCCATTGTGTCAAAAAGCTTCTCCGTTGCATCCTTCGGGTGGCTCGTCATAAAACGTATTCTAAAATCGCCCGGGAGCGCGTTTATACGCTCGAGAAGTTCTGAGAAATCAATCTCACCGCCAAGGTCGTTGCCGTATGAATTTACGTTCTGACCAAGGAGGGTGATGTCGCGACATCCCTCGTCGATAAGCCCCTTAATTTCCGCAATAATCTTCTCGGGGTCACGAGAGCGCTCACGGCCTCTGACATAAGGTACGATACAGTAGGTGCAGAAGTTGTTGCAACCGTACATAATCGAAATCCAAGCCTTGGTCTTGTCCTTTCTCATAACGGGATAACCTTCGGCAATCATACCGTCACACTGCTCAATGTCGAAAACTCTCTTTTCTTCGGTGAGTGCGCGGTATAAAAGCTCCGGGAAGCGCGGAAGAGCGTGCACTCCGAATACCAAGTTTACGTGGCGATAGCTCTTTTTTATCTTCTCCGCCATTGCAGGCTGCTGGACCATACATCCGCAAACCGCAATAAGGCAATTCTTTTTTCTCTTTACGTGGATGAGCTGACCTACGTTTCCAAGAACTCTCTGCTCTGCGTGCTCTCGCACAGCACATGAGTTTATGACGATGACGTCAGCGTCATCCTCGTCCTGGATAATCTCATATCCCATTTCGCAGAGAATTCCGCGTATTATTTCGCTGTCGGCTTCGTTCTGCTGACAGCCGTATGTATCTACAAAAGCCTTAAGGCTCTTTCCCTCGTTGAGTTCAGAGACGGCACGGATATACTCCTGCTGACGACACATAAACTCTTCTGAATACTCTTTTAATTTCATATTTCGCTACCGTACATAAGCGCCGCACCCGTTGCAGTTGCATACTCCGAATGTTCCGGGATTATAAAGTGAACACCGTGAAGCGCTTCTACTCCTCTGAATATATTTTCTGCCTGCGGAACATTCGTAAGATTGCCCGTAAGCACTATGTTTTTAGTTCCTGCGTTCTTTGCAGTGAACGCCGCCATAACACCGATTGTCTGGAATACCATGTTGATAACACCGAGCGCAAGGTCACTTGTTGTCGCAAGGTCAGAAACCTTTCCGAAGTTGGATGCGGTTGTCGCTGCGGCAAGCGTCTCAATCGCCTCGTAGCTTATATCCTTAATGTGCAAGTCAACATTGTCAAGGTTTCCTGCTGTGGCAATCTCGATGATATCCTCAAAATTGCGGACGTTGAACATCCTGTCCGAAAGGCCGATAAGCGTCCCGCCGCCGATGCCCGTACCGCCAAGGTGCGTAACCGAGTTTCCGTTTGCCGAGACAAACGCCGTACCCGTACCCATACTTACTACAACCGCAGAATCAAGCCCGCTCAAGAAAAGGCCGCCCTTTCCGACTGCGCGAAACTCTTCTATGCGTTTGGTTTTTACGCCAAAAATCTCAGTCTGGCAGGTTTCAGAGCCAACACCCGTCATCATTACACTCTCAACATCTGAAAGTGCAAGCCCGTTTTCGTTTAAAAACTTACCGAAAGCGCCATAGAGAGATGCCCGCGGGTCACTTGCCTTTACGAAGAAAGGAGAGAAAATCTTACCATCTCTGTAACCTATGATTTTCGTGGTGCTTCCGCCAATATCAATTCCAAGAACACACTTCATATCACACGCCTCCAAAGCCGCGTTTTACAAGAAAAAATTATACAAAGTTATTATATCACATTTTATATGTAAATGAAATAGTTTTTTGCAAAAAATAACACCGACGCAGAGACAGTCCGCGTCGGTGAAATCACTATTTACATTCCGATATTCTCGAGAGCGACAAGGTACTGCGCACGACGCATTTCCTGTTCCTCAACATACGAGCGCTCGCCCGAGTTATGGAGCTCTGTGAGGTAGCGGTGATGATTCTTCATGATGTCCGCATTGTTCTTGCCGAGAAGCTGGAGAGCTATACTTGAGCACTGGTCAGCCGCACGCTCGAGATGTGTGAGTGCCTCGAGGAAGATAAGACCCGAGTCAACAACACATACACCCTCGCGAAGTCTTGCAGCGTGACGGTTACGGAGAACGAGAACCATATCGTCGATAACCTCTTCAAGCGGTTCAATGCGACGTGCAGCTTCTTCGCTGTCTTTCTCAATCGCCTCAACCGTGAGGTTCATAATCTCAATAACCGCATCGTTCATAATCTTAAGCTCTGCCTTTGCGTTATCGGAGAATGAACGCTGTTCTGCCTTCATCTTTGCAGCGAGCTCGTCGAAGTTCGTCGCATAGTCACCGATACGCTCAATGTCCGGAACGCACTGCATAAGCATATTGAGCTGGCGGTTTTCGTGTTCATTTTCAATCTTTCTTGAAAGGTCGATGAGATAGTTATCCGCAGAGTCTGCAAAAGAGTCAAGGCGGTTTTCACAGGCGGAGATTATCTCAGACACTCCCTCGTCATAGTTTGCAAGCTGAGCTATACCGAGAGCGAGATTGTCGCGCGCAGCCTTTGCCATAGCAACAAATCCCTTTTTTGCTCCGTCAAGAGCAACTGCAGGTGAAATCATAAGCTTTGTATCGAGAGCCGCAAGCTCGGGGTACTTGTCCTCTCCTGTCGCATCGTCCCTGATTATCTTGCAGGACGCCTTGACAAGCAAGCCTGTAAACGGAAGAAGAATAATTGCAGTAAGGAGATTGAATATCGTCTGGAAGTTAGCTATCGCACCACTGTCAACGTAGCTTCCCCAAAGCGTCGGGAATGCTCCGGACTTCTGAAGAAGAGTCATAGCAATCATAAATACGATAGTACCGATTGTGTTAAAGAGGATGTGTACAACACCTGCACGTTTTGCATCCTTACCTGTACCGATGGAGCAGACCATAGCAGTTGTAACACATGTACCAAGGTTGATGCCCATAATAATCGGATAGACTATATTGAAATCGATGATGCCCGTTGAAGAAGCAAGTGTCTGCAAAATACCGACAGCCGCAGACGAGCTCTGAATAATAACCGTAAACACAAGGCCGATAAGAATACCCATAATCGGCATATTGCCGAAGTATTCGATTACATTTTTAAAAACGTCAGATTCGGCAAGCGGTTTTACGGCTTCCGTCATAAAGTCAAGACCTATAAAGAGTATACCGAAGCCTACCGCAATCATACCGATATTCTTCGAGTTTCCCTTTTTTATGAACATAATGAGAAGAATACCGAGAATAAGCGCAATAGGCGCGAGTGTCGTCGGCTTGAAAAGCTCAAGAATTGCATTTCCTGATGAGTCGATATCCATAAGACGGATAATCTGAGCAGTAACGGTCGTACCGATGTTTGCACCCATAACGATGCTTACCGCCTGACGGAGATTGAGAATTCCCGCACCGATAAGACCGACCGTGAGAACGATCGTCGCAGTCGAGCTCTGAATTATCGCGGTAACGATTGTACCCGTAAGAAGTCCCAGAAATACGTTGTGCGTAAGCTTACCCAGAAATTTTTTGAGTGCAGGACCTGATCCGTTTTTGAGACCATCGCCCATTATCTCCATTCCGTAAAGAAACATTGCAAGTCCGCCAAGCAATGTAACTACGCTAAGAAAAGTCTCCATATGCATTTTCTCCTGTTAATCAAATTTTCACAGCTAAATTATATAATATGCGGCAGAATTTTGCAATACTTTTTGAGTTTAGACAAAAAATCCCCTTTTAATTCTTTTTTCACAATTCAAAAGTTATTTTAGCAAAAACATGAAATAAACATTGATTATCCCCTTGTTTATAAACTTTTTTACCAAATAAAATTTTTACACGGTGCCAAAAATGCAATGATGCGCTATCACCAAAAAAACTCCCGACTCGTCAAAGTCAGGAGTTTTTTCTCTTTATTTACTGAAGCTTTGTTCCGCAATTTCCGCAAAAACGGTCATTCTCTTTTGCAGGTGCATTGCAGTTTGCGCAAACCTTCGGCTTTGCAATCGGAGTTACGCACTGTGTGCAGAAGCGCAGATTCGACTCAAGCTTTGCCCCGCAGTTTCCGCAGAAGCGCGGAGCGGATGCAACAGCAGGTTCTGCCACGACTGGAGCAGGAGCGCAAGCAGGCTCTGCCGCGACGGGAACTGGAGCGCAAGCGGGCTCTGCCGCGACCGGAGCAGGAGCGCAAGCAGGTTCTGCCGCGACCGGAGCAGGAGCGCAAGCGGGCTCTGCCACATTTGATGGAACAACCTGATTTTCAGGTCTTAAAAAATCATCCATATTATACTTTGCAGGATGCGGCTGAACAGGAAGATACTTCATAAATGTGTTGTTGAGAATTTCTGCATATTTGCCATAGCGCGGGCTGACCGCCTGAACAACAGTAAAACGGATGTTCACAGCTGTACCAACTCCGTGCGGCATAAGGTGAATATGGCACGAGCCACCATTTATATTGAATCTCAAGGATGGGTTTAAACCAAACGAAATCGTATGGTACGGCTGCTCGTTACAGCTCTTGCGGAAGGGCTCACCCTTAAGCGCCTTGAGGTATGCATTATAGACACTTGCGACGTCCGCTTCTATATAAAATCCTATATCGTTTCTCATATCAAAACCTCCCAATTTGTATAAGAAAATTTTAACATATATATCATATATTGTCAATCTATGGGGAATTTTCAGGCTTCAAGGCCCACGCCTTTCAAAAAACAAAGGAGAAGCCTCTCAAGAAAGCTGTGCACAAAAGGGCTCCCACAAAGCCTGCTTTGTGGGAAGTAGGATGAGCAGTGTGAAAAACGAGCTCCGGTTATAAAAAAACGGAGCGAGGTAAAAACACTCGCTCCGACGTGGTGCCGGTGGTGGGACAAAGCTACTTCGTAGCTTGCACCCTCGACGACCCAAATGCTTCGCATTTCGGTACCCGTCTTCAGGCATATGCGCTAAAAACGATTCTCAATCGTTTTCTTCACGCGCATACCCTCTTATGGTTCAAGTCCCACTCCTTTCAAATAATAAGAGAGAAGCATCTCAAGATGCTTCTCTCTTATTGGTGCCGGTGGTGGGACTTGAACCCACACGGTGTCGCCACCAACGGATTTTGAGTCCGTCACGTCTGCCATTCCATCACACCGGCTTTTAACTATAACATTATACAATAAGTTCTCTCGTTTGGCAAGTGCAAATTGTAATTAATTTGAAATGTCAGTTTTCTTGACTTCGACAAAAACCTATGGCATAATTATTATACCATAAAGGAAAAGAGGTGTTTCGCATGGAAGAAAGGTCTATCCGCCAGATTGCAAAAAACCGCAAGGCGTGGCACGACTACACAATTGAAGATTCGTATGAAGCCGGCATTTCTCTGTGCGGAACCGAAGTTAAATCCCTTCGCCAGGGAGCGTGCAACCTCAAAGACTCCTTCTGCTCTGTTAAGGACGGTGAGCTGATTGTCCACGGTATGCATATAAGTCCCTACGAAAAGGGAAACATATTTAATAAAGAGCCGAGGCGCAATCGCAAGCTCCTTATGCATAAGTCTGAAATCAGAAGGCTTTCGCAGGCACAGATGCAGCAGGGCTATACGATTATTCCGCTGTCGGTTTATTTCAAAGGTTCGCTTGTTAAAGTTCAGGTGGGGCTGTGCAAAGGTAAAAAGCTCCACGACAAACGCGACGCCGCCGCGGCACGCGATGCAAAAAGAGAGATAGACCGCGCTATTAAAGAACAAGCAAGATAACCGTTTTCGGTTTTCTATATATCTATACGAGGGGGCGTAAAGGTTTCGACGGGGATGTTGAAGCACGAGTAGCGGGCAGAGGTGCAGAGCCGCTTTAAAATCTGCAACTTAATTTTTATAAATTAAATAACAACAATAAACTTATTGCTGCTTAATTAACAAGCGGCCATCTTCCCCGAGAGGACCACGGCTTGGGAGCAAGGTGTCACACAGTGGTGAACGTGACCGCGCAAAGCTTTGAGCGCGGCATGTAATATGAAGCTACCGAGATCGGAAGCCCGCCTGTTGGCGTCCGGACGAGGGAATTTAAACATCAGGCTGCGCCCGGAGAAGCTTATGTGAATATGTTTTCGGACGGGGGTTCGACTCCCCCCGCCTCCACCATTCAGTTTCACGTAAATAGTGAAATAACTAAAAAGTGCCTCATAGTCAACATTTACTGGCTATGAGGCGCTTTGCTTTGTGGGAACTGCAGGTGCATCTACCTGCTAATTTCACCCTTTCGCGAAACTTTGCATACCCTCGACTGTCCTAAATCGCGCAAAAGTTTCGCACGATGTAGCAACTGTCGAATTTTTGTTGAAAAAGAGAAATTACCGTGCTATAATTATTTATGCTAGATACTTAAGTTACAATAGGGATATTGTAATTTGTTGTTGCAAAGACTATGTTATGGAAAAAACATACCCCCTGACATACTTTGCAACAAAGTAATTTGAGTGTCTAGCAACCTTAAACGTCAGAGGGCGGTGTTTTTCGTGCGTAGCCCTTCGGGGGTGCGCATTTTTTATTATAGTTTTTTAAACGGACATACACCTGTCTGTGTAATTTTATATAATGAAATAAAATTACGAAAGAGATGAAATTATGGAAAACACAAAACAATATAGGATATTGGAAATTTTCTTCAGAGGTTTACGAGGTGAGAATATATCCGTTCAGGAGCTCGCCCGGGAATATAACGTGTCAACCAAAAGTGTAAGCCGCAGTATAAATGAACTCAAAAACTTTCTTGCTGATAACCGTGAGCTTGTAGGCAATACGGAATTGCAATATTCTTATCAGGATAAATGCTATCACTTATATATGGATGAATTTCTTAGTAGCAAGGAGTTATTTGCTCTTGTTGAAGTTATGATTGGTGCAAG
>JAZQSI010000058.1:0-4449 GCA_045629985.1 Eubacteriales bacterium | reverse complement strand
GCTACGATCCGACTTGGTATCATCCCAATAATCATAGTGTGCAAAGCGGCGAAGCGATGCCTCAAGGCCGCCTGCGGCAATCGGGAGATCCGGATAAACCTTCCTTACCGCCTTGCAGTATGCGCTCAATGCGCGGTCCGGGCGCTTTCCCGCTACACCGCCGGGGGTATAGTCATCACGGCGGCGGCGATTCTTCGCAACCGTGTAGTTTGCTACCATAGAGTCGATATTTCCGCCCGTTACGAGAACTCCGAGGCGGGGTCTTCCAAACTCTGTAAACGCTTTTGAATTTTTTATATCGGGCTGCGAGAGAATGCAGACACGGTATCCCTCATCCTCAAGCACACGCGATATTACGGCAACGCCAAAGCTCGGGTGGTCAACGTATGCATCCCCCGTTATGTAGAGGAAATCATACCAATCCCATCCGCGCTTTTCCATATCGCTTTTACTTACAGGAAGAAAACCGTTCTGCATAAAGTTCTTTACATATCCTCTCTGCGCATTTTCATCTCACGCCATTCATCGCGCGTTATAAGTATCTTTCTCGGTTTTGAACCTTCAAACTCGCCGACGATTCCGCGCTCTTCCATCTGGTCGATGATTCGCGCGGCACGCGAATAGCCAAGCTTAAGCCTTCTCTGGAGCATTGATGTTGACGCCTGCCCTGATTCTACGACGATGTCGATTGCCGCTGTAAGCATATCATCTGCATCCTCGTCATCAGCAAAAGCATCGCCGCCATTGCCCTCATTTTTCTCGACCTGCTTTTCAATCTGGTCAATAACATCCTGCGAGTACTCTGCATTGCTTCCCTGCTTTACGAACTCGACAACATCCTCAACCTCGTCGGATGAGATGTAGCAGCCCTGAACACGGGTCGGCTTTGATGCACCCATCGGCTCATAGAGCATATCACCGCGACCGATGAGCTTCTCTGCACCCATACTGCCGAGGATGATGTTCGACTCAATCTTCGACGCTACCGCAAACGCGATGCGCGACGGAATGTTTGACTTAATAACACCTGTGATAACGTCAACAGACGGACGCTGTGTCGCGATGACAAGGTGCATACCTGCCGCACGCGCCATCTGGCTGAGTGTCATAATCGAATCTTCAACGTCTTTTCTTGCAACAACCATAAGGTCGGCAAGCTCGTCTATGACGATGACAATACTCGGCATCGGCTCTGCATCACCAGTCTTTGCGACAGCCTTATTATACGACTTCATATCTCGGACACCGCGCTCGGAGAAGAGTTTGTATCTCTTCATCATCTCAAGCACCGCCCACTGAAGCGCACCTGCCGCCTTCTTCGGGTCGGTAACAACAGGTACGAGAAGGTGCGGGATGCCATTATAAACGCCAAGCTCAACCATCTTCGGGTCAATCATGATAAGACGGACCTGCTCGGGAGTTGCACGGTAGAGAATACTTATTATAATTGAGTTAATACATACAGATTTACCCGAACCCGTGGTACCTGCGATAAGCATATGCGGAAGCTTTGCTATGTCGCAGGCTATGCAGTTGCCGGAAATGTCCTTACCAAGTGCAAATGCAACGTCGCTTTCGTTCTTCGTGAACTCCTCGGATGCGATAACCTCGGAGATATTTACCACCTGAACGCTCTTGTTCGGAATTTCGATACCGATAAGCGCCTTGTTCGGGACAGGTGCGATAAATACACCCGATGCACCGAGCGCAAGGGCAATATCATCTGCAAGGGATGTAATCTTTGCAAGCTTTACACCCGCGTCAGGCTGTACCTCAAAACGGGTTACGGACGGACCACGGACGATGTTTACAACCTTTATGTCAACACCAAAGCTTCTTACCGTCTCGCGGAGCTTTATGCCGATTGTCTGAAGCTCGGCAGATGCTGATGCAACGTTTGAAACCTCGGGAGCCTTGAGAAGTGATACGGGCGGATAGGAATAAATCGCTTTGTTCTCTTCTTCCTTTATAGGCTCACCCATATTCTCTGTCGCCTCAATGAGTTTGCTCGCCTTCTCTGCTTCGTTCTTTTCACTTTCCTCGATCGCCTCAAGAATGTCCTTTGCGAAGTTTTCTTCGTTTATTCTTATCTCTTCTTCCTCTTCGGGCGAGAGTTCCTCGTTCTCTTCAACCTCTTCACCGAGAACTACTTCGGCAGGTGTCTTTACGTTAGCAGGAGGAAAAGCGAGAGCTTCCTCCTCTTCCACAATCTCAGGCTCAGGTGTCTTTTCACCGTCAAGCGGAATGTCTATAATAGGACGCTTGCGGCGTACGGGCTTCGGCAGTTCTTTTTTCGGAGCCACTTCTTCCTCTTCAGGCTCTTCCTCATACTCAACCTCATAACGAAGATTTCCGAAGAAGCCGCGTATACCATCATAAACACCCATAATTGTAAGATTGAAGGCAAAAAGTATGTCGAACAATGCCGCTACAACAAAGAGAATCACCGTTGCTATCGGGCTTATCCATGAAACAAGAAGCGCTGCAGGGTATCCTGCAAGGACGCCGCCGCCAATGTATGAATTTTCCGCATTGACTATAGCCGAGAACGAAAGGTCTTCCGTTCCGACAAGCGAGTGGGCAACCGCAGCAACAAAATACGGAATGAGAAGAGTTGCGATAACACGCCCCTTTATCGGTTTACCTCGGCTTATTATAAGAAGCGCGCCAACCATAACAAGCGCAAAAGGCAAGACAATAAAGCCCGTGCCGATGGCGCCGCGGAAAACATTTCCTATAAAATTAACAAACCCTGCATCCACACGGAAAAGCGCAAGGAAAGTAAGCAAAGCAAAGAAGAACGAGACGAAAGCCCAGATCTGGTTAAGCTGAGCTCGCCTTTTCTGCGTTATGCGCTTCGGAGAGGAAGTGCGCTTTCCCCTGCTTGTCCTTCTTTTTGCAGTAGTCTGTGATGTTGTTTTTCTTTTCTTTTTGGTAGCCATATATGTAACACCTCAAAAGTTAATTAACGCCTGAATATATTTTTACTTATACATTATACCACAACCAAAAGCAAAATGCCAGTATTATTAAATGCAAAAATACCGCGGAAATTCCGCGGTATTTTTATGTATTCATTTACTTTCTGACAATTACCATCTTCTCGTAGTAAATTGCATTTTCGTCTGCCTTGTCGCCGCCGTAAACCTCACCCGAAACCTTCATTGAAAGGTATACGTCGCACTTATCCATCGGGAATGTAAGCGAAAGTGCCTTGATATTTATTGAGCCGGATCCTGCCGCAAGCGAAACTCTCGCGTGGAAGGAATCGCTTAAGTTTTCAAAGCTTCCGAGCTTGTAAAGGTGATAACCCTTATAAGCTATGTCCTCAAGATACAGCTCCGTTTCCTTTATCGTCTCTCCGTCCTGACGGAGTGCAAAGTAGAGCGCTTTCTTCTTCTCTGCATTCTTTGAGGTCGGAACTCTCATAACGGGGATGTGGATTCCTTTTCCGCTATCATAAGAAAGCTTCAAGACCTTTGAAAGCGGGCTATCCTCGTCGTGAACCTGGGATGAACCCTCTGCCACATTCATGAACCTGTGGATATATTTCGGCATATTGCAGAGCGTGAACTGGAAGATATCCTCTTCCTTCTCGCCGCGAAGCTCTTCGGGGATATCAAAGACTTCTTCCTCTTCGGGAATGTTTGCGAAATACGCACTTTCAAGCTCTGTGTTGAGCTTAACCCAGAACGGCTCTGCACGAGCTGTGTTCGGAGCCTCAGCCTGTCCCTTCGGAGTTTTGAGATAGTCTTCAAGCGCCGTAAGAACTCTTCTTTTGAGTTCTTTGATGTCAAAGTCAAAGTTTTCGCCGCGATTCTTTGCCTGACGCTTTAAGTCAAAGAAGTTATAAATCATCGTGCCGTAAAGAGCTTTTGCAAGCCAGTTTACGCGGCGCTCGAACGTCACCTCGCCTTTTACTGCCTCTCTTGCCTTTTCAAAAATCGGCTCTGCGGCAATCGCAAGAGTAGAATCAATATAATTAAAGCGGCTGTCCTCTCCGCAACAGAGAACGTCCATGCAGTTTCTCTCGGTTGCCTCGCGAAGAAGCTCGTAATACTCGCGGATATATGCTCCCGCTTTGCCGAAATAGCGGTCCGTAAAGTCAATAACAAGCGCATCGGTGTCCGTGTTCGGATCTTCAAGGAGATGCGTGAGCAGATACTTGTTGAGCTCAATAGAGTCAATAAACGAGTTCTGCGTTTCGACAAACATACTCTTTACGCCGTTTGAATAATATGTATTCACCATATCCTTGAGGCGGTAAAATATCGGGAGCGGATAGTTGTAGCGGATTGTGTACATATAGTCGTAAACATAGAAATCGCATCCCGCTCTTCTGCAGATGTCTGCCCATCTTTCGATAAGCGCAAGCGCTCTCTTGTTCGTCTTTGCGTGAGGGCCACGGAGCATATCGCTACCGAGGTCTGCAAGACGGATAACCATATT
>JAZQSI010000057.1:0-8472 GCA_045629985.1 Eubacteriales bacterium | reverse complement strand
TTCCAGGAAATCAACTGGGATGCAAAGGAAATCGAGCTCAACGCAAAGAACATCGACTGCATCTGGAACGGTATGACAATTACCGACGAAAGAAAAGCAAACATGGAAATCTCCAACCCCTACATGGCTAACAAGCAGGTTATGGTTGTAAAGAAGGACAACGCTGCAAAGTATGCAGAGGGCGTTCTCGGTGCTTCTGTTGTTGCAGAGGCAGGCAGCGCAGGTGAAGAAATCGCAACTGCAGAAGAATTCTTCAAGGATGCTGCTTTCACACCGGTTGACTCTATGGCAAAGGCACTTCTCGACGTTGCATCAGGCACAGCAGACATTGCAATCGTTGACTACGTTGCATCCATCGGCTCCATCGGCGAGGGAACAGACTTTGCAGACCTCGTAGTTGTTGCTGAAAAGGAATTCTCACCGGAAGAGTACGGTATCGCATTCCGCAAGGGTTCTGACATGGCAACAGTTGTAAACAACACAATCGCAGAGCTCATCGCTGACGGCACACTCGATACAATCGCAGCAAAGTATAAGCTCGCAGACCTTCTTATCAAAGAATAAAAGGAAGATTTAATTCATGGCAAATTTCGAAGCAGTAATTAACTCGCTGTTAAAAGGCTTCGGGCAAAACGGAATTATCTTCGCGGTAACGCTCGTTGCGGCGATTCCGCTCGGACTACTCATTTCATTCGGTTCGATGTCGAAGTTCCGTCCGTTTGCTTTCCTTGCGAGAAACAAAAATGTAATACTGCGGTTTATTTCAAAATTTGCTCCGATACGTTTAATCAGTCGCACATTTGTTTGGATCATCAGGGGTACGCCCCTGATGCTCCAAATTTTTGTCGTTTTGTACGCACCGGGGCTTCTTTGGAATATTCCCATGCGCGAGAGAATGGTAGCCGCCCTTATTGCGTTTGTTATAAACTATGCGGCATACTTTTCCGAGATATACCGCGGCGGAATAGAGGGCATCTCCAAAGGCCAGTACGAAGCGTGCCAGGTGCTTGGTATGACGAAGTCGCAGGCGTTCTTCAAGGTCGTTCTTCCGCAGGTGGTAAAGAGAATCATTCCGCCTATGGGCAATGAAATCATCACTCTCGTAAAGGATACTTCTCTTGCGAGAGTTATCGCGGTCTCTGAAATCATCATGTGTGCAGAGCGCTTTACGAAGCAGGGTCTCATCTGGCCGCTCTTCTCAACGGGGCTCTTCTTCCTTGCGTTTAACGGAATCCTCACGCTTCTTTTCGGATACATAGAAAAGAAACTCAACTATTACAGAGGTTAAGCATATGGCAATATTAGAAGTTAAAAATCTCTATAAAAGCTTTGGTAAGGTAGAAGTTTTAAAGGGAATCGACTTTTCGATGGAAGAGGGCGAAATCGTTTCGATAATCGGCTCTTCGGGAAGCGGAAAGACGACACTTTTGCGTTGCCTTAATGCGCTTGAAGTTCCGACACGCGGCAAGATTGCAATCGGCGGAGAAGTGGTGTTTGATAAAAACAATGTGGCGAAGATAAGCCGTGAGGAAATGCGCCGCTGGCAGCTTTCCTGCGGGCTTGTGTTCCAGTCGTTCAACCTCTTTCCGCAGTACACCGCGCTTGATAACGTAAGCCTTGCGCCAAAACTCCTCGCAAAGGAGCGCAAGGACTACCTGTCGAACAAAAAGCAGATTCTTGCAGAAATCGAGGAAGAGGCAAAGTCGCTTCTTGAGAGAGTAGGCCTTGGCGATAAGATGGGAAACTACCCCTGTGAGCTTTCGGGCGGTCAGCAGCAGAGAGTTGCTATCGCGCGTGCGCTTGCATTAAGCCCAAAGGTTCTCTTCTTTGATGAGCCGACGTCGGCTCTTGACCCACAGCTCACGCAGGAAGTTCTCCGCGTTATCCGTGAGCTTGCGGAAACGAATATGACGATGGTTATCGTCACCCACGAAATGAAGTTTGCCCACTCCGTTTCCGACCGCGTAATATTTATGGCGGACGGCGTAATCGAAGAGGACGGCAAACCCGATGACATTTTCGAAAACCCCAAAAGCGAAAAACTCCGCGCCTTCCTCGGCGATATGGAAGCATAATAAAAGACCTGTGGCGAGCTTCGCCACAGGTCTTTTTGCATAGCCCCCATCTGAATATGTAGGGCGGGATTCCATCCCCGCCCGTCACTACCACACAGGGAGGCTTTGCGGGAGGGCACGGAGACCCTCCCCTACAAAGTGATATTTTGCAGAAACTTGCGGAAAGCCTGCGAAGAGAAATGATTTATGGGTACAATTAACAGTTTACATATTCTTAACAGAAGCACGAATTAAAACAAAGCTTAAATAAAATTTTTACTGACAAAATACATTCTGTTTTTCAAAAAAAGATAGTATTTTACATTGACAAAGTGAAAAAACATATGTATAATACTATTACGATTATATTAAGATATTATGCCCCAAAAATACTTGCAAAGAGGATATCCTCTTTGTTATGGAATGTTATTCCATAACAAAACGAACTTAATTGCGTGTATAATACCGCGGATTTTGCGGGTGTTATATAAATTTATTTCCTAAGTATTATATAGGGAGGAGAAATTTCTTATGAAAAAATTTCTTAGCATCATCCTCGCAGTAGTTATGATTGCGTCGCTCTTGCCTGCGACATTCATGACAGCTGCAGCAGCAGAGCCGACAGACCTTGCCTACGTGTTTTCACATGAGGCACACACGACAACGGCAGCCAACAAAGGCAATGCCCTTACTTACTTGAAAGATGTTGGTTTTGATAACATGGATACATCAGTGTCGTCTGGCGCTTGGGGAAACAAGGGCCACAGGACAGGCGCTGATGATGTCGCTACTGCTGCAATGCAGAATGTAGGCGTACAGAGTTCATTTGGTGTTCATAAAACAGCAAATGTTCTCAACTTGACTTTCCCGATTGCAAATGTCAATTCTGAAGACGGCTACTACTATTATAATTCATACAAAAGCGGTTCAGAATATCCTGTATTCATAATTACAATTGACGTTCCTGTTGCAGGGAAATATATCCCTGCAGTAAAGGGAAACAAATACAGAGGTCAGATGTTTGATGTATTCCTCGTGAAGGAAACAAACGAGAATAAGGATATGACCGCTACGCAGATTAGAAATAATCTTAAACCGGCTGACCGTATAGGTTCATACGACTCATCTGTTGGTGGAAAGCAGGCATTTATTGAACATTATCTTGAAAAGGGTGTATATTACCTCACATTTATCCCGAGCGGAAGAGGCGCAAGTTCAGGAGCAACTCCGGATTCTGAGGTTGCAATTCAGTTAGTATCATTCCACCTTGATGTACCTGAAAAAGTTGAGACTTACGACCCGGCAAAGCTCGGCGGAGACGGCAAGCTTTACTATGACTTCGCTTTGAACTCATTTAACGTTGCAAACTCCATAACAGATTCAGAAACAGGCGAAAAGACATATTATTTCGGTAATACCGCAGCAGATATCACTGCATATTATACAAAGTTGCAGGAAAAAGATCCTTCAGTTACCCTTCCTAATGTTGCAAAACTCGGAGCTGTCAACACATGGACGGATATGAGCGCAGCAGCTCAGGCTGCAGGAAAGTACATTCCGTGGTCAACTACTTCAGGAAGAGCAACCAATATATGGTTCAGAGAAGTTAATGGTGTTTCATACATTTACCACGGTGACGGCGGTTTCTGGGAAAACAGCTACGATTATTTGAATTTAAGCAAAACCGACAAGTGGGCATACGTAAAGAAGATGTATGATTCTAAAATAGGCGATAAAAATCAGGCATATTCAAACAAGGGAACTGCAGGTATGCACCACCAGTTCTATGAAAAAGGAATGAAAACGCTTGATGAAACAAAGTCACATGTTGCTATCAAGGTAAATATCCCGACACCGGCAAAATACAAATTTGACCTTGTTGCTGCAGCGGGTACCGCAAAGGGACTCCACCTTGCAACGTATTTTGCTCCGATTTCAACAACACTTCCGCTTTCTGCTGCAGATCGCGAAAGCTACAGAATTATCAAGGATATTGCATTTACAAAGGCAAGCACCGATGTAACAGGAACAGCTACGATCGATGTTGAAACTTCTGGAGATTATCTCGTTGTATTTGAGTTCTACAAAGATGCAAATTCTACCTTTGACCCGACTGAATACCCCACGGTTAGCCAGTGCCCTCTTTTTTCAACATGGATTAAGAATTTGACCTTGACGTTTGTTGAGGAAATTCCGGAAAAAGTTACCGCCGAAGTTGCAGCAAAGCGCGCAGCGATGGTTCTCGACGAGGGCAACCCCAATGCAGAAGCTGTTTCTGCAGGAGCAGCAACGGTCAATGTCCTCGCAAGAGCGATAGACGAAGACGATCATGATATTGATAGCGTAATAGGCACTGTTGCAAATGTTGCAACAGGAGCAGCTTACACAACAGAAGAAGCACCGGAGATCCCGGGCTATAAGTTCCTTTACTGGGGAGTGGGCCTCGGAACAAATATGCGTGTTGTTTCAACAGAAGAAACAGCAACGATCAAGGCTGCAAAGGGAGCAAACTACGTTTATGCATTCTATTCAAAGGATGAGGAAGAAGACGTAACCGTAGAGTTCTACAACGCAAACCGTGAGCTCCTTAAGCGTACTCCTTATGTGGCAGGAGATAAGATTGAAATTCCGGATCTTCCGTCACTCACAGGAGTAGGCGATGCAATCGCCTGGTCGATGGACGGCGGCAAGACACCTGTTGTTCCCGGCGATGAAATAATTGCAGACGGTCCGATCATGGCATTCTTCGCAGTATATAATGAAGAGGCTATCGCAAAGGATATCACAATCAAAACAAGCGGTTCAACAGGCATCACGGGTGAGGGAACATTCGCATTCGGCGATGTTGTAACACTCACAGCTCCGATGTTCAAGAACGGAACCGAGTATAACATGTTCCTCTACTGGAAGAAGGGCGACGAAATCGTAAGCTTTGACCGTGTATATAAGTTCAACGCTGCAGTAGACTGCAATGTTGAGGCAGTATATGCAAAGTATGGACCGACATCGGTTGAAGCACTCCGCAAGATTATTGTTTCTACAGTCGGAGAGGCAGTAGTTGCAGAGTTCATCGGATGCGAAAACGCACTTGAGCGCGGCTTCATCTTCGGAGACTTGCGTCAGCCGATGATGACAGATGCAAAGTCATTTACAATGATAAACGACACTGTTTCTATCCCGAAGGCATACGCAATCTTCGCAGACGGCGTAATCTACTCAAAGTAAAATTAAGCATCAAAAAGAGCTATGGCTTATGCCATAGCTCTTTTTTCTGTGTCCTGTCTCGTACAGGCTCCCGACTTTCGAGGGAGCTGTCACGAAGTGACTGAGGGAGAGAACCCCTAAGGCTCGCGGAACGCTCGCCAGCTCCCCTGACAAGGGGAGCCTCTTTGATTATTCGTCGGGCTTTTTGCTATACAAAATAGCCTCCCTCGGAAGTCGGGAGGCTTCAGGGAATCGTTCCGCTTTTCTACTTCATTGCGCCGCTTGAGTTTAGCATTGATGCGCTATACAGGAAGAGGACGTCCGTATCTGTAAAATCCTTAACAAATGCGCCAACCATATTGCTCGGTACATAGCGGATGTCAATCACCGTTACCTTTTCGTATTCGCCGACCATAAGCGGGAGAAGGCTTGATGCGAAAGAGTCGCGGAAGACGACGAGATGTTCACCGTTGCGGTTTGACGGGTTTTCTATCATAAGAAGTGCCGAGCTTCCCGAAAGAAACATTTCATACGGGTCGTGGCTTTCTGCCTTTTCGAGGTCGTACATAAACCCTTCTTCAGGCATGCCCGTGTCGAGGTTTGTAACGGTGCAATCATCAAGAGTATCATTTGTGAGATAGGTTATCGTATCGGGCGGAGTGCTTATCGCCGCCTGACCCGAATAAACACCGTAGAAAGGCACATCAAGCGTTTTATGCCCGAATTTTCCGTTCTGTTTCTTTCCCATAGCGGAGAGAAGCTTTTCTGCAACGTCGCCGATACATTCCTGCTTCCAGTGGCTGTCCGTTGTGTAGTAGTCAGAAAGTGAGAGAAGAGGGAAGATATCGACATATTCGGCGTACGGCATATCCTCGCGGACGTGGTCTGTGAGAGCAGAGTAGTCAAACTTCAGCGTATTGAGGAAGTAATTTTTATCGGGGATGATTGAGAGGTAAATGTTTTCTGTTTTGCCCTCAAGATAGGTTTTATGGATAAAGTCAAAACGCTCCGTTGCGTGGTCGAGAAGATTTTCGTTCATGGGATACTCGATTTTTGAAATATGACCGTCCTGAATAAAAAGTTTATTATTGTCGCTCTTTCCGAAGACCTTTGTTGCGGAATGAGCCTTTATCGCGCGGAAGCTGTCACGGAAAGGGAAGACGTCGGTCGAGTATTCCTCAAAGTCGCTTGAAAATTTGCCCGAAAAGATTGTCTCGGCGTTTGTTTCGGGAAATGTCGCGAGAACGCGTCTTTCGCTCTCTGAAAAATCATCCTTCGGGAGGAAGAAGCAGAGGAGAGCAAAGACGAAGATTACGCCAAACGACAGGATGCATGTAAGTTTATCTTTCATATTCTCCTCACCTCCTAAAATCTGAAATACAAGAACGGGTTGAACGAGCCGTCAACAAGATATGCGGTAATGACAACGAGGAGCACCGCGAGAAGAATCGGCTCTGCAACCGAGAGAACTGTCTTGCCGATACGGCTCTCTGCGGCTTTCTTTGCGAGAAGTTTCGGCAGGGGAGTTGCGCCGACAAGTGCAATAATAAGGATGAGCGCATAGCTCTTTAAATAGTAAAGCGTATGGGAAGAGGAGAAGACTTCACCGCCAGCGCCGAAGAGTCCGCCCGTCTTCGTGAAAATGTCTGAAAGCTCGGTCGAGTCAAAGATTATAAAGCTTATGATTGTAAGGAAAATCACATAAACGCGCGAGAGAACGGAGCTTTTTGAGATTGCACGGCCCCAGAGGAACTTCTCGCCTGCAAGAAGAACGGCAAAGTAAAGACCCCATATGATGAAGTTCCACTCCGCGCCGTGCCAGAAGCCCGTGAGCATCCATACGAGAAGGATGTTGAAAAGATGTTTTGCGCGTCCGACGCGGTTGCCGCCGAGCGGGATATATACATAGTCGCGGAACCACGTTCCGAGGGAGATGTGCCAGCGTCTCCAGAACTCGGTTATGCTCTTTGAGATAAACGGATAGTTGAAGTTTTCCATAAAGTCAAATCCGAAGAACTTGCCAAGTCCGCGTGCCATATCGGAATATCCCGAAAAGTCAAAGTAGATATGCAGACAGAGAGCGACGGCATAAACCCAGTAGAAAAGAACGGTTTTTTCGTTTGTCTGGCGGAAAACTTCAATAAGCTCGCCAAGCACGTTTGCGATTAAAACCTTCTTTGCAAGACCGAGGATGAAGAGGCGAAGTCCGTGCGCGGTCATTGAAAAAGAGTGCGTACGATCAGAAAGCCCGCCCTCAATATCGGAGTATCGCACGATAGGACCTGCTATGAGCTGGGGGAACATCGTTATATACGCCGCAAGGGAGATAAAGTTCCTCTGTGCGCGTCCATCGCCGCGGTAAACGTCAATCGTATAGCTTAAAATCTGGAATGTATAAAAGCTGATGCCGATTGGAAGAGCAATTCCGAGCGTTTTCACGGAAATGCCCGTAGCGCGGGAGAAGTTCTCTATAAAGAAATCGGCATATTTGAAAATGCCGAGCGCGCCGAGGAAAAGAATAGCCGCAAGCACAGCAAAAAACTTTGACCACGCGCTGCCGCGGAACTTTTCGATAAGAAGACCGATAAAGTACCCCGCGACGATGGTCGCAAGCATAAGAAAGACATACTTCGGCTCGCCCCAACCGTAGAAAAAGAGCGAGGAGATGAGAAGTGTGAGATTCTTAAGTTTCCTCGGTGTTATGAGATAGAAAACGAGAACGACGGGGAGGAAATAGTATAAAAACGGGATGCTTGAAAAAAGCAAAGCTCGTCACTGCCTTTCGTAAATAAAGCCCTCTCGCGAGAGAGGGCTTTATCGCATTTTTTAATTATTCTCCGAGAGACTTCGGGCACATAAGGAAGAATACCTTGTTGCCGTAAACCTCGCAGATGGTCTGCTCTGCCTCAACGCAGATGTTCCAGCGCGGATTTGCGCGTGACTTGAGGTCATTTGCAAATGCGTTTGCATCGCCCGATACCTCAAAAACAAGACCGGAGAAAGCGATTGAGCCCATAGCGGGGCCAAACTTAACGCACTTTGTAAAGCCCTTTACATCGCCGTCAAATTCCGGGAAGAAGCCCTCTTCCATCGGAGCTGTCATTCCGAAGAACTGGATGGACTTGTCCGAGATGCAAGCGTTTGCGATGTCGTCGATGCTCTTATCACGGTTTGCGCGGAAGATAGCGAGCATTGTGTCGCCCATTGTTGCGCC
>JAZQSI010000056.1:0-5423 GCA_045629985.1 Eubacteriales bacterium | reverse complement strand
GGAGATTGCTCTCGTAAACGCTCTTCTTGCCTCGCAGGGGGAGAATGGCGCGTGGGATGAGTTTGGCACAATCGACACAACCGCAAACGCAATTGCAGGCCTCGCATTCTATATGGATGACGAAGATGAAGAGGTAAAGACAAAGGTAAATGAAGCGATAGAAGAAGCGCTTGCCTATTTATCGACACAGCAGAACGAAGACGGAAGCTTCTCCGATTCATGGTCGGGAGCGAACTCAAACTCAACGGCAATGGTCGCAATCGCGCTTGCTGCGACAGGTGTGGATGCTGAAAATGATGCACGCTTTATAAAGAACGGAAACAGCATAATTGACGGCCTTTTCCGATTTGCGCTTGCTGACAACAGCGGGTTCGGCCACACGGATAACACTGTATTGAGCGATTATTCTACCGAGCAGGCTTTTCGTGCTCTCATAGCGCTCTCGGGCGCGATGAAAGAGGGGAAAGCGTACAACGTATATGATTTTAACGGAATTGAGCTTACCCCTGCACGTGAAGCAGGTGAAACTACAGGCGGAGGAACTTCGTCTGAACCCTCGGGAGACAAGATTTCGGTTTCGCTCACAATCAAGGCAGATACGGGATACTGGCTTCGCGGATATAACGTAACCCTTTCAGGTGAGGGAGCTTGCGTATATGATGTTTTCGTAAAAGGATGCCGCGAAAACGGCATAACCTACAAAGGCTCGGACAATGGGTATATTTCCGCAATAACAAAAGACGGCAAAACTCTCGCCGAGTTTGAACAGGGTGCAGGCTCCGGATGGCTTTACAAGGTCAACGGAATCTCTCCTCTCGAGGGAACTCGCGAATGTGAAGTTGAAAACGGCGACAGCATTCAGTTCTATTACACAAGCGACTACACCCGCGAACCGGGGTCAGGAGCTTGGCGTGACGAAACAGAAGATGAGGAACAGAAGACAGAAGAAGAGAGTATTGAAGAAGAAAACGTTCCGAACGAAAAGATTACATTTGCCGATGTTCCCGAGAACCACTGGGCGCGTGAATACATAGAAAAACTTGCCGAAAAGGGAATTTTAAACGGCAGAGGTGATACCTTCGCGCCGGAAGACAAGATAACCCGAGCCGAGTTTGTTACGATTCTCTCAAGAATAGAAAACGAAGATATTTCAGGTAAAGTCACGTTTGAGGATGTAAGTGAAAGTGCTTGGTATGCAAAGAGTGTTGCGTGGGCATCTGAAAACGGAATAACAAACGGTATAAGTGATTCCTTATTCGCACCGGAAAAGAACATAACCCGAGAAGATATGGCGGTTATGATTGTAAGATATGCCGCGTTGAAAGAAAGAGCACTTAAGGAAGAGAGCTCTGCGAAAACCTTCTCCGACGAGGGGGATATTTCAGGTTACGCTCGTGATGCTGTCAAAAAAATGCAGGGCGCGGGGGTTATATCCGGGTTAAGTGATGGTTCCTTTGCACCGAAGCGCTTTGCAACACGAGCAGAAACCGCAAAAATGATAAGCGTTTTGCTTTCGGTGATTGAAAAATGAAAAAGGGATTAATGTTGCTCATCGTGGCTCTTGTATCCGCAATAGGTCTCACGTTCTCTTTGTGCGCTTGCGGTGAAAGTGCGCAGAGTCCGTCGGTTTCGACGGAAGAGAGCAAGGCAGAAGAGCCTATTGCGGTGGTAGAGGAGCCTGCGCCTGAAATTACGACAGAAACGGCGCAGTCGGAAGTGAAGACGGAAAAGACCCCCGCACCAAAGAAAGAAGAAAAACCCCTGCCGGCGGAGAAAGAAACAGCAAAAGCAGAGGTAGTTGAAGAAAAGACAAAAGAAGAACCAAAAGCAAACACTTGCCTTATTTCGGTAAGTTGTGATACAATCTTGAAAAGACCTGAGCTTCTTGTCGAAGAAAAAAAGGAGCTTCTTCCTCCGGACGGAAAAATTCTTGCCGAGCGCGAAGTGAGCTTTGAAGAGGGCGAAAGCGCCTTTGATATACTCCTGCGCGTGCTGAAGGAAGAGAAAATCCACATAGAATTTATGGTGACACCGCTTTATGATAGTGTGTACATCGAGGGAATAGGGAATATTTACGAGACGGACTGCGGAAAGCTTTCAGGCTGGATGTACAAGGTGAACGAAAACTTTCTGCAGGCAAGCTCTTCTGCATATCAGCCGAGGAGTGGAGATAAAATCGAATGGATTTATACCTGTGATGCAGGTAAGGACATCAGCGAAAAATAAAAAATGGAGAAAGGAGAGAGAATATGCGAGCGTTTAAAGACTGTCATCCGATTGTGAATTTAATATATTTTCTCGCGGTAATTGGCTTTTCCGTTGTGTTTATGCACCCCGCCTGCATTGCTATTTCTCTCTTCTGTGCTATTACTTATTCGATAATCCTGCGGGGACGGAGGGCGGTGATTCTGTCGCTTGGTATGATGCTTCCGTTGTTTGTCCTGACGGCGCTTTTAAACCCCGTATTCAACCACGCGGGCGCGACGGTGCTTGCATATCTTCCCGACGGAAATCCGCTGACACTTGAGTCACTTCTCTTTGGTCTCTGCTCGGCAGGGATGCTCGTTTCGGTAATATGTATCTTTTCGTGTTTTGGGTCTGTCGTCTCGGGAGAAAAGTTCATCTATCTTTTCGGGCGCGTTTTGCCGAGTATAGCCTTGCTTATCAAGATGGCGTTTCGGTTTGTTCCGCTGTTTGCGCGGGAGATAAAAGAAGTTTCCGATGCACAGAAAGGAATAGGCAAAGGCGAGGGCGCATCGCTTCTCCAAAAGGCACATTCAGGAGTATCGGTGCTCTCTGTTATGATAACAAAAAGCCTTGAGAACGCCGTCGAAACCGCATCGTCAATGAAGAGCCGAGGATACGGAAGCGGAAAGCGGACGGCGTTTTCAAACTACAAGTTCTCTTCAAGTGACGGAACAATCCTCGGTACAGTAGTTTTGCTTTTTGCGCTCGTTCTTTTTGGCGCATTGGTCGGAGAAAATTCTGCGCAATTCTTCCCCAAAATAAAAATATCTCCCATAACATGGGAGAATGCTGAATTTTTTATAGCATATTTTATTCTTTCGGCTCTGCCGATTATAATTGAGATAAAGGAGGTGTGGAGATGGAAAAAATCAAGGTAGAAAATTTAAGTTTTTCTTATCCCGAGGAAAGGGCACCCGCACTTTCGGGAATAAATCTCAGCATTTCAGCAGGTGAGTTTGTAACCGTCTGCGGAAAATCAGGCTCGGGAAAATCAACGCTTCTCCGCGCCTTGAAGCCGTCTCTCGCGCCCCACGGCGAAGTTTCGGGAAGCGTTTTTCTCGACGGAAAAAATGTATCAGAGCTTACCGCTCGCGAGGATGCGGAAAAGCTCGGCTTTGTGTTCCAGAATCCCGAAAACCAGATAGTTACCGATAAGGTATGGTCGGAGCTTGCGTTCGGGCTCGAGAGCCTCTCTTACAGCACGGAGGAGATACGCCTCCGCGTTGCTGAAATGGCGTCTTTCTTTGGTCTTTCCGATGCGTTTCATAAGAACGTCTCCGAGCTTTCGGGGGGAATGAAGCAGACGCTCGTGCTTGCAAGCGTTATGGCGACTTCCCCTGAAGTGCTCATTCTCGATGAGCCGACAAGCCGCCTCGACCCGATAGCGGCGCATAAATTCATCGAAACGGTGCAAAGGATAAACCGTGAGCTCGGCGTGACGGTAATCATGAGCGAACACAACCTCTCCGAGGTTTTTCCGCTCTCTGACCGTGTTGTTGTTATGAACGACGGAGAGATTATCGCTGATGCTAAACCACGTGAGGTCGGAAGGATACTTCTTGAGCTTCAAAATGATATGTTCCTGGCACTTCCGACTCCGATACATGCGTATTATTCAAAGAAAAGTGACTACACTTGTCCAATTACGGTGCGCGAGGGAAGAGACTGGCTTTTGAAAACAGAAATCGTCAAAGCGGAATTTGAAACAGAGAAAAAAACGGAGCGCGAGAGTATAATGACGGCAGAAAATGTCTTCTTCCGCTATGAGAAGAACTCGCGCGATGTCCTCGCGGATTTTTCGGTTACGCTCCGCGAGAGTGAGGTTTACGCACTCGTCGGAGGTAACGGCGCGGGCAAAACGACCGCACTCTCGGTGCTTTCGGGAATCAGAAAACCGCAGAGCGGCAAGGTTACGGTTGCAGACGGAAAGCGCGTTCTTATGCTTCCGCAGAATCCCCAGCTTTTATTTGTTCGCAACACGGTTGAGACAGACCTTTACGAGATGATAAAGGATGACAAAACTTGCGCGGAGAAGGAAAAGAAAGAAAAAGTCTCCGAAATGATGGACTTTTTCGGGATAGCGCACCTTCGTGACCGTCACCCGTATGACCTTTCGGGTGGTGAGCAGGAAAAGGCGGCGCTTGCAAAGGTGCTCCTCGCGTCTCCCGATATTCTTCTCCTCGACGAGCCGACAAAGGGGCTTGATGCCCATTTTAAGAGCGATCTCGGAGAGCTTATCTTGCGCCTTTCGGCAAGCGGAGTTTCAATCCTTATGGTAACGCACGATGTTGAGTTTGCGGCAAGATACGCGACAAGGTGCGGAATGTTCTTTGACGGCGCGATTGTGAGCGAGGGAAGCCCCCGCGAGTTCTTTCGTGATAAGAATTTCTACACAACTGATGCGGCAAGGATGTCGCGCGGAATGCTTGACGGCGCAGTTCTTACGGAGGATATAATTTCCGCAATCGGCGGTGAGGAGAAAGTTTTCGCTCCAAAAAAAGAAAAAGACTTTATTCCGCAAAGAAAAGAAGAAAGCAGAACTTCAAAGCCAAGTAAAAAGGCGAACAAGAAGAGTATTGTTGTATCCTGTATATTCTTCTTACTCCTCGTTCCGCTGACAATCTTCCTCGGAATGGAATATCTGGACAGCAGGAAGTACTACTTCATAAGCCTTGCTTTGATAGCAGAAACCATTATCCCGTTTTTTGTAATGTTCGAGAAAAGAAAACCGCGTGCAAAGGAAATCGTCATTGTCGCGGTAATGTGCGCGCTTGCGGTTGTCGGGCGAGTTGCTTTTGAGGCACTTCCGCAGTTTAAGCCCGTTGCCGCAATTGTTATAGTCTCGGGAATCATGCTCGGCGGCGAGGCAGGCTTCCTTGTCGGTGCGCTTTCGGCGTTTGTTTCAAACTTCTTCTTCGGGCAGACGCCGTTCACGCCGTGGCAGATGCTTGCATTCGGTCTTATAGGTTTCATATCGGGGATTTTATTCAGAAAAGGTATGCCGAAAAACAGAATTTGGGTTTGCCTCTTCGGATTCTTCGCAACGTTCATAATATATGGCGGAATATTAAACCCCGTCTCCGTAATTCTCGGTCAGCCAAACCCGACAGCGGAAATGTTCCTTACGGCTTATGTAACGGGTTTCGCGTTTGATATTGTCCACTCGCTTGCAACAG
>JAZQSI010000055.1:0-10763 GCA_045629985.1 Eubacteriales bacterium | reverse complement strand
GAAATATACGAAAGCGGGCTCATTATATCGGCGGGGGCATTGAGGATACGTGCGCTATCAGCTGAAAAGGTATATGCAAGCATTGCGCCTCCCGACCTCTGGAACAGAAGGCAGGACACGGGCAAAAGCGCGGCGGAGATTTTTGCCGAAAACGGAATAGGGCTCATTGCAGCGCAGAATGACCGCGTGCAGGGGTGGTACAACCTAAAAGAATGGCTTGCACCGTATCGCGATGAAACAGGGAATATGTGCGCATCCCTCAGGGTGTTTTCAAACTGCATAAATCTGATAAGAACACTTCCTGCGATAACGGTGTCTTCCAAAAACCCGAACGACGTAGCGAGCACGCCCCACGAGCTCACTCACGCGCCCGATGCAATACGATATTTCGTGGCAGGGCGCCCTGCTCCTGCAGGACAGATAACAAAAACCGCGGCGGAAACGCCCGATTATGACGAGCAGCTTGAAAGTCTGCTTGAATTTCAATAAGGAGAAAAGAAATGGAAAAAGAAAGTTTAAAAATAAAAACATACGAAAAGGGAGTATCGAAACTTCCTGACTACCCGTCAGATGAAGGATACACGGCCGAAATGCTCAAAGCTGTGTTTGATTCAAGAAGCGACAAGGAAATAAAGGAAAAGCACAACGCGCTCTGCGATGCGACAGCTGAGATTTCTGAAGAACTTAAGACTTATGGCGAGAAGATAGATGAAACAAGCAGCGGTCTTGAACAACACGTTGGCAGTGAGGAAGCTCACTCGGCACTGTTTGGAGCTATGAGGGAAGAACTTGCAGGTGCAAACAGCGGTCTTGAACAACACATGAGCAGTCAGGAAGCGCATGCGGCTCTTTTTGAGACCATAAGGGAAGAGCTTGCGAAGAAGGCAGAAGAAGAGAGTGCCACAAACCTCGAGAACGGGGACGGCGAAGTTTCTCTCAAACAAACTGCGTGGAAAGACGAAGCGGCAAACTCGGCAACAGGAAAGGGTGCGGTAGCTCTCGGTGGTTACAACAAGGCAAACGGCAAATGCTCTATGGCTGTCAATTATAACAACGAGGTAAACGCGCCGAATGCGTTTGCGGCAAACTCGGCAAACAAAATACCCGAAGAAGCTGAAGGTTCTTTCGTTTCGGGGCATTGCAACGAAGCCAAAAGCATATTCCAGACCATTGTGGGTACTTACAGTGATGTTGAGGCAGACGATTCTTTTGTTGTAGGTAATGGTGGTTCAGAAACGGACAGAAGAAATGCTTTTAAAGTTGATAAACATGGAAACGCAAAAGTAAGCGGAAGCATTGATGCAACCGGAGACATCACTGCTTCTGGGAATGTCGAAGCAACAAGAGTAAACTGCACCGGTGTTAACGCGAAGAATGTGAGTGTTACTAACAATTTGAGTGTAACAAACAAGGTTGGTTGCGAGGAGCTTGCAGTAAATGCACGAACTGTAGCCGGGTCGGGTAGCATATCCGAACACCATATCAGTTATGGTAAAAATACTGTTTCGGGGCGGGGCTCTGCTGCATTTGGCGGCAACAACAAAGTGTACGGCGAGACATCTTTTGCGGCTATTACTTCAAACACAATCCCCGAGGGGTTAACACACGTATTCATTGCGGGTCATGCAAACACGGCAACGGCATCCCACCAAGCCATTTTCGGTAATTACGCTGCACCTGAAACGGCAGACGCTTTCGTTATAGGCAACGGAACGAGTGCAGGGAGAAAGAATGCTTTTGCAGTAGAAAAGAACGGAAACATAAAGGTTGGAGGAACACAGATTACGCTTGGGAATACCGTTATTACCGAAGAGGATACAAAGACACTGAAAACTCCTGAGAAAACGATTGTAAAACACACAAACCAGGAATATAAACTTACGAGCTATACAGCTGAGGAGATGAAACTTCCCATAAGCACTGGTGTTTTCCAAAGTGCACTTTTGGAATGCCTTTCTTATGAGAATATGCTTTTGGCAAGAATTGAGGCACTTGAAACACGCCTTGCCGGGGAGAGTGAATAAGTATGAGCTCGGAGAGGGTATATACAAAAAACTACAAAAGCTTTCTCGGTGTTGACTTTTCAAAAGACATATCAATGGTTGATGACGCACGTTCGCCTGATGCGGAAAACGTAATTTCCGACCTCGACGGATTCCCAGAAAAACGTCTCGGGTGGAGAAAACTCAAGAAGTTTGAGGGAAAAATAAACGGAATTTTTAGCTTTGGTGACAGCGAAGACCGATATGCGGTTGTTCACGCGGGGAAAAAGATATACAAGGTAAAAGATGACGTTTCCACAGAGGTTTACTCGGGCTGTGCCGATCAGAAATCCTGCGGCAAGTATTTCAGAGGAAAGCTCTGTATCCTGACCGGAGCAGAATTTCTCGTGTTTGACGGAGAAAAGTGCTATCGCGCCGCGGATGATCCTGATATGTATGCCGCAATAACGCATATTCAGAGAACAGCTGTGGGATGCTATTCGGACTTTGATGACAGCGCAGAGTTTATGGGCTGGTGGGATGAAGGGATTTTTCCTGATGGAATGCAACCGGGAAGCGTTCCCGATGTTGCAGAGGTAAACCTTGTTTCAGGAAAGAGAACAAACACCTTCCAAATAGGAACGAGAGGTACAGGATCTGTCAACTTCTTTATCCTCGATTCAAAAATAGACCCCGGCAGCCGTGTCGTAATGAAATATATTCCGACGGGAGAGGTTCTGTTTGATATCACCTACAGCACGGATGAGGATTATCGTGATTTCTATTACATATTAAGTGAGAGCCGCACGACAGGAGTGTTTAACGGAGTAAATACGAGTTTGCTTTACGGACACAAGAATACGTCAGGACCGAGCTACGACTATGTGTGGATAGGGAATTCAAAAAAGAATAATTGCGGATTTGTTGCGTGTGAGCCGAAAACATACGCGCTTACAGGTTATGTGAGCACACCCGGAGTTGACGATTTTTCAATTGAGTTCACGCACGAGGTAGACGGGTACAGCGAAAGAATCGAAAAGTGTCGGTTTATGGACGTGTTTGAAAATCGCGTGTTCTTTTCGGGTAATCCGGATTACCCGAATGTTGACTGGTCCTCGGCTGTAAACGATCCGCTTTTTGTTCCTGACATAAACTACACGGAGATAGGACTTTCGTCGAGCAAGATAATGGGCTATCTCCGGACGGGAAGCGAACAGGCGATAATAAAAAGCGACGGCGACGGCGCAACAATCTATATGCGCTCATATCAAACACTCACGGACGGCAGTGTAATTTTCCCCATAAAGCAGGGAATCGGCGGTCTTGGCGCGATAGCGAGAGATGCTATCACAACATTCCTTGATGATCCCGTGTTTCTCACGCGAAACGGCGTATATGCGATAGCGCAGCAGGATATATCAAGCGAGAGAGCACTGAATATCCGTTCGACAAGGGTAAACTCGCGGCTTCTTTCGGAGAAGAATCTTGAAAACGCTATAATGGCGGAATGGAACGGGTATCTTCTTCTCGGTGTGAACGGAAAATGCTTTGTTGCGGATGCGGCGAAGAAGTCGTATTCAGGGAACAAGACGGGTACGTTCGAGTACGAGTGGTACTACTGGACAAACATCCCCGCAATCTCGTTCGGAATTGTGGATGGAGAGTTGTTTTTCGGAACGCCCGACGGACACCTGTGCCGCTTCAATAACGACATGGTATCCTCGCGCGGTGAGATTCCAAGCCGCGCGTATTCAGACGATGGTGCGGCGATTGTCGCGACGTGGGCAACTCCGCTTTCCGACGACGGAGACTTTATGCGACTCAAGACAATGGTGAAAACGGGATCGGGAGTTTTTCTCAAGACGTATAACCGCTCGGGAGTCTCTGTCAGCATCCGCACAGATTCAGGTGCGGAGCGTGAGATAAAAGAGCGAAGTGCAGGGATATTCAATTTCGAGGATATTGATTTTTCCGACTTCACGTTCAACACATCACCGTATACGGTGGTACCATTTAATACAAGAATTAAAAAGTATAAGGCTATTCAGGTAATTTGCCGTAACGACAAGGTGAACCAGGCGTTTGGCATTGGCGGAATAGTACGCAAGTTTTTTTATGTAAAAACAAATAAATAACGAAAGGAAAATGAAAAAATGGCAGCAACACATGTAATATACCAGACCCCAACGGGTCAGAGCGCAAACGGATATATAATCGACGGAAAGACATATAAGGACCCCGAGGGCAAAGAGAGAATCGAAATCGGCTCAACGGTCCCGACAGCGGGAGGTACATACACCTACACTGCGGCGGGAAGCGTAAAGACCCCTTCAAGCATTGTTGATGAAACGAAAAAGTATTATGATGCGGGACGTCAGAATCTCTCAAACGGACTTTCGGCAAAAACGAATGCAATTAATGCCGCAACGAGAAATACGATTGCAAACATCAACAATCAGCAGGGGAAGGCGGAAAGGCAGTATGCTGATGCAAACAGACAGGCGTACAATTCGTACCTCTCCGCGGCAAACCCCTACGGTGCGGCAGGTGAGCAGAGAGCTCGTCTCGGTCTTGCAAATTCAGGCTATGCAGAAAGTTCGAATATGAAGATTGCAAACGCGTATCAGACGGCTCTTTCTGAAAACCGCAGACAAAGAGACGACTACTTAAACGAGCTCGAGAACGCTCGTCGTGATGCGCAGTACAAAGGAGATATTGAGAAGGCAAACGCCATCGCCGACTACGAGCTTTTAGTCTATCAGCACGGAATCGACGAGGCGGAGGCGATTGCGAATCAGCAAAATCGCGCATACGAGGCAGGTATTGCCGCAAACGAGGCTCTCTGGAACAGGAATATGCAGAATCGCGCGTATGAAGACGCGAGAGCGGACGAGCTCTGGCAGAGGGCGTATAAGCTCGCAAACATGGGACTTTCAAATGCTGAAATTGCAAGAAGCCTCGGAATAAGCCAGAGCGAGCTTAACGCGTTCATAAGGAGGATGCTTGGATAATGTTTGAGTGTCTTATATTCATGCTCGCAGGCGCGCTTGTTTTTGCGTCGGGCATTGCGTTTGAAAGACTTCTCGCAATCTCCGAAGAGGAGACGGAAGAAGAAATTTTTGAGGAAGAGGCCGAGGAAGTTCCGATGGCTTATGCAAAGCAGTGGGAAAATCTTCTCGGCTATGACGGAAATGAACAGGAGGCAGAAGATGAGAATATATAAAACTCCGACGGAGATATGGAGCGAATATAACCGCGCGGTTTCCTACAACCGCGGAATAGAATTGTACGATACGGTAAAGAAGAATGAAAACTTCTTTATCGGCAGGCAGTGGGAGGGGCTTAATGCCCCTGACCTTGCCAAGCCCGTAATAAATATTCTGCGCCGCGTCGTAAGCTATTTCATTTCAATGATTGTCGCGGATGACATCGGCGTTGCGTTTACTCCGTTTATAAAAAGCGAAGAGGAAACAAAAAGGGCGAACATCTGGTCACGCGAAATTGAAAAGGTCATAGAGCTTGCCGATATAAAGAATAAGTCGCGCGATGTAATCCGCAACGCCGCGGTTGACGGTGACGGCGTTCTGTATTTTTACTTCGATGACGAAGCGGATGGAGGACGTCTTTCAAAAGGCAGAATCGAATGCGAGATTGTCGATAACACAGACGTCCTCTTCGGAAATCCGTACATAAGGGAAATACAGAAACAGCCGTATGTCATTGTTGAGGTGCGCAAGAGCGTTGAGGCGGTGCGTGACGAGGCGATGAAGTACGGAATGAACGAGGCGGATGCGTATGAAATTGTGCCTGATGCAGAGTTTGAGAGATACGACATAAGCAAGCAGAAGCAGGCGGATGACCTCGTGACGGTACTTGTCAAGTTCTGGCGCGAGGACGGAGAAATCCACGCGATAAAGACAACGCGAAGCGCCGTCATCCGAAAGGAATGGAACACGGGCTACCGCCGCTATCCCCTTGCCGTAATGCCGTGGGAAAAGGTCAAGAATTCCTACCACGGTGTCGCGGCGATAACGGGGCTCATCCCGAATCAGATAAGCATAAACCAGCTCTTTGCAATGGCGATTCACTCGGTAAAGGCAAATGCTTTCCCGAAGACAATCTACGATGCGACGAAGATTTCCGCGTGGTCAAACAAGGTCGGACAGGCTATCGGGGTAATCGGAAACCCGAACGATGCAATCGCCTCTGCGTTCCGTGGCGCGGATATGTCAAGCCAGGTGCTTTTGCTCATAGACAAGGTGATTCAGAACACGCTTGAGTTTATGGGCGCGTCTGATGCCGCACTCGGAAACATAAATCCGCAGAACACCTCGGCAATCATTGCGACACAGAAAGCTTCCGCAATGCCGCTTGAGCTTCAGAAGCTTGAGTACCGCCGCTTTACGGAAGATTACGTAAAAATCCTTATTGATATGATGAGTGTCGATTACGGTCTCCGCGAGGTGCAGAGCGAAGAGGAAGGAAAGACAGAGCTCTTTGACTTTGCGGGAAGCTCGCCTGCCGAGCTTTCAATGAAGATTGACATCGGCTCTGCCGCATACTGGAGCGAGCTTATGCAGGTGCAGACACTTGATAACCTCTTTGCAAAGGGTGTAATCACCGATGCGGTAACATACCTTGAGGGAATCCCCGAACAGTATCTCAAAAACAAAAGCAAGATACTCGCGAAACTTCGAAACAATATGGCATCCATCCCCACTCAGGCGGCTTTGCCGCCTGAGCTTCCCGCGGGGGCGGCACCGATGATGCAATAAAGGAGGTTTACAAAAATGAAAAAACATTATAAAATAGAAAGGAGAGAGGACATTGTCATACTTTGATATGTTTCTTCCAAAAAAAGAGACGGATAACATAATGATTGCCCAGGATAATAATCCTTTCGGAAGTCGGTTTCTTTCTCCAAAGATGAAAGCTCTCCTCAATAACTACACACAAGCTGAAAAGGCGAAATCCGCAGTGACAAAACCGACGAGCTACACCGCTGAAAAAAAGGATAGCTTTCTTGAAGGCTTTAATGACCCGTACGGTGAGAAGAACGCCTTTCCCCGTCAGTCGCTTGCGCAAAGAATGATGGCGCAGTTTACAAACCCTGCGCAGCAGACTCCGCAAAGCCCGATGATAAAGACGGAAGAACCGAAATATACTTTTCCGTTTGCAGAAAATTCAAAGAAGAATGAGTCCACCCAAAAGGTTGAAGACGACGCGTTCCTTGAAGGCTTCAATTACTATAACGACAAGGAACTGATGTTCCCGAATACCGAGCTTCACGCGAAACCTAAAAATTACGGAGTGATGTTCCCGAATACCGAGCTTCACGCAAGTCCGACGAAAAACAAGTCCGAAGATGATGCGTTCAAAGAAGGCTTCAACGACCCGTATGGGGAGAAGAATATGTGGGAGGAGCAAGAAGAAAATGTTAATACCTTTCAAAGAGATATGACAGGCATTGCTCCTATGGGAAGACAAGCGGATATGTGGTGTTGGGTTGCAGCTGCTTCAATGATTGATGAGTATTATCATCCGGAGAATCCTGCAACACAAAAAGAGATTACTGATCAATTAGGTAAAAACCCGGGTGACGGCGGATATATTGAAGAAGACTCTAAGTTAGGAAAAGGTTCAAGGTCTTGCACAACAAGCGGCTTTAGCGACCCTATACCGGCTAAAGAACTCACATATGAAAAAATTCAAAAAGAACTGCATGGTAAGCACCCAGTAGTACTGTTGACAAAAACAGGAAATAGCTTTAAAGATGAACATTATGTTGTTATAGTCGGTTGTTACACAGACAAAGATGGGAAACGATATGTGGTGGTTAATGAAACTAGAGAAGACAAGACGAAAGAAGCACGGCCGGGACTTCAAAGACACATACCATACGAACAAATCAAAGGGGTGTTTTCTACAGGCAGAGGTGCAGATCAAAAAATTAAAGCTTTTTATACTACCAGACCTGAAAAAGATTCATACCATAAGTAGAAAAGAGTTTTGGTGTTAAAAAACTCAACATCTCTCCCCTGACATTTAGCCGGGGGGAGAGATGAAAACAAAGTATAACAAAGGAGTGGTTTTTGTGAAGAAAATTATATCGGTCATTCTTCTTTTGTTGCTTGCTTGCGGATGTGCAAAGCTGCAAAGAAATGAAACTCCGAAGCTTGCGCAAGGACAAGAGGGCGCAGGCGGCAAAAAAGAGTATAGCTATGTATTAAAGTCGTTTGATTACTACCATAACAACGGCTCTGTTTTCAATACCTTTGAATTTTTGCAAAACCCAACGGAGACAAAAGACAAATGTTTGTTCGCTGGAGAGAAGCTTGAGTTCAGATTTCTTGACAAAGACGGACGGTTGCTTTTGAAAACCATGGGTAATTCCGGCAAAAATCAGTATTACGATATGTACGGCTTTTTTGCATACAGACGAGGTTTTTATCCTAACGAACAATGCTCGGATGCGATAGCTTTTTTGTGTGACGAAGAAGCGATAAAGGAATGCTTTTCGGAAAACGGAGTCAAGGATATCCGCGAGATTAAAATTTTAAAATTGTTCGACAAAAAGACGGGGTATATCGCCGTGGCTTTGACGGAAAATGAAGCGTATTATATGACGGTTCCCGTTGCGGATGCGGAGTATGGAGACTATATTCACCAAAAAGTATATACGAGCGAAGATTTCAAGAAGATTTACTCGCCGCGAGAGGCAGATGTTTATGTTGACGGCAAGAAGATGGTGTCACCGTCCGCCACACTGCTCGGAGAAAAGTATATTGAATTGGATGTTGTAAGCTTCTTGGAGGCTCTCGGCTATGAATGTAAATATGACCCGGAAAAGCAGGAAATCACCGCAGGCAAATATAAAATAAAGCTTGAATACAATAAAGCGGCAACCGAGCTTCGAAAAAATCATGACGGCTTCATAGAGTGCGCACCTGAATATACCGTAACTATAAAGACGGCGAAGTCAGAGAATAAGGGATACTCGGCAGTAATAAGAAACGGCAGAATTTTAATCGGATATGACTGCATGGAATCCTTGTGTGAATTGCTGAACTATGATTATAAATACAATTATGACGATTACAGTGTGTACCTTGATGATAGCTGTAGCAAAGTAACGCTCAGAGATGAGATTAACTTCTATCCCTATAAACTCAGAGATGAGATTGACGGTTATAAACTAAAGTGGTTTGGTTACTATCATAACGAGGGCTCCATATACAACACGTTTGCTTTTTTGAAAAATCCGTTTACAGAGATAGAAGATGTTCTTTATGGTTCAGGCGAGCATGTTCTCTTTAAAGAGGAGGACGGCAAATTGGTTTTGAGTGCGTTGCCCGGGTATAACGAAAAGTCACATATTGATTTGTTTAGTTCCCCTGCAGTCTTATCCGGTTTTAATTCGGGCGAGCACTGTTCGGAAGCGGTAGCCTTTTTGTGCAATGAAGAAGCAATAAAGGAGTGCTTTTCGGAAAACGGAGTCAAGGACATCCGCAAGATTGAAATTCTGGGCTTCATGGACGAGAAAGTGGGATATATCGCTGCGGCTTTGACGGAAAATGAGGCGTATTATATGACGGTTCCCCTTGCGGAAGCGGAGTATGGAGATTATATCTACCAAAAAGTATATACGAGCGAAGAATTCAAGAAAATTTACTCGCCGAGAGAGGCAGATGTGTATATTGACGGAAAGAAAATGGATTTTTCTGTCGCGACGATGCTCGGAGAAAAGTATCTTGAAATGGATATACTAAGCTTTTTGGAGGCTCTCGGATATGAATGCACATACGACGAGGAAAAGCAAGAAATTACTGCAGGCGAAGAGAAAATAAAGCTTGAGTATAATGAAGAAAGAACAAAAAGCAGAAACGAGTATAAAGAGTTTTTAGAAAACGCCCCTGTATATGATGTGACAGTTTTTGGGTGGGGTGATCCGAGCCCTCAAGAATTGGCTGTGTTGAAAAACGGCAGGTTTTTGGCAAGCCAGAGAGTTATAGAAGGCTTTTGTTATGTGTCAGGATATGAAATTGAATATCAATATGACGATATGAGCGTGCATATATTCAAAAAATAGTACAACAAAAAGGAAGAACACAACCCGAACCGTCCCTTTGTGTTCACAGAACCGTCCCTTTGTGTTCCCTGGGTCATCAGACACCGAGAAGCAGATAAGGAGGCAAATATGGAAAACATAGAAAGATTCATAAACAACGATAAATATTTCGACGAGCGGTTTTACGGAGAGCCTGATATGACATTTACGCTGAAAGAAAATCCCCAATTTAATATTTATATGTGGGCGGGATTTCTTTACGGAATTGCAAATGATCCTTTTACGGATGAAAAAGGACTGTGGATAGGCTTCACACGGGATTATCAAGAGATGATAAGAACATACAGCGGATATCCCGTGGAGATTGACCTTGATGAGTATATAAAAGATCTTCTTTTGTATAAGGACATCGATTTTGAAGAAAAGTTCGGAAAAGAAACACAGGAAGTGTACGACCTTATTCTTGATTTTCTCCTGTTCGCAAAGCAAACGAATCAGACAGTAATTGTCGAAAACGGCTAAAGTCCACACCAAGAACACCCGAGGGTAAAACCTCGGGTGTTTGCTTTGTTTTGCGGTGTGTGGTAGAATGAAAAAGAAAACAACTCAACACAAGGGAACATAGCACAATAGAACCGCCCCCTTGTGTTTACACTGTGGTAAAATAGGGGAGAAGGTGATTGAATGATATATATTACGGGCGATACGCATAT
>JAZQSI010000054.1:0-2891 GCA_045629985.1 Eubacteriales bacterium | reverse complement strand
AGCCTTTATCTCCTCGCGGATACCTGAAACAACCTTCGGGAGATTGTCCGAACCGATGTGAGGATTTCGTATATACATAATTTCGCTTGGTGCGCCGTGACGAACAAAGGTTGAGAAAACGTCAAATCGGCGCTTGTCGTGAGTGCCCGAATTGAGCTTGCCGTCAGAAAAAGTTCCTGCGCCGCCCTCGCCAAACTGCACGTTTGACTCGATGTTCAGTTTGCCGCCGCGGCGGAAGGACTCAATGCTCTTTGCGCGGTCTTCAACCGCCTCGCCTCGCTCGATAAGAATGGGGCGTGCACCGAATCTCGCAAGCGTGAGTGCGGCAAAAAGTCCTGCAGGGCCGGCACCAACGACTACCGGGCGGGATTTTGGGAGATGAGGTGTCGGCAAAGGCTGCTTTTCTGCCTCGGGCTTTATCGTAACATCGCGGCGCGAAATTCTTTTTAAGAGTTTCGCTTCGTCGCAGGCAACCGAAACCTCGACCGAGAAGACAAAGTGAACGTCTCGCTTATCGCGCGCATCAACTGCTTTTTTTGTGATTCGGAGCGTCTTTATCTCGCGCGGAGCTATACCGAGAATGCGGGAGATGCGTGAATATAACTTTTTTTCGTCACCTTCGAGCGAAAGCTTTAAGTTTCCTATCTGTATCATCACAATTTTCCTTTGCAACACATATTTATCCAACTAATTATTATATCAAAAATAAATTTAAAAGTAAACAGTTGACAAAGCGGAAACAGCACGCTATAATGTAACTGTACTAATACACGTAATACAGTTGGAGGTGATGATGTGATAAAGCTCGATTATAAGGACCCACGTCCGATTCACGAGCAGATAACTCAAGGGATAAAAGAGCTCATTATGTGCGGCGCGCTCAAGGCGGACGAACAGTTGCCGTCGGTGCGGGACTTTGCGGTAAGCCTTACGGTAAACCCCAATACCGTCCAACGCGCGTATAAGAATCTTGAAGCTGAAAACATCATATACAGCGTAAAAGGAAAGGGTAATTTTGTCTCGGGAGAGACATGTGCCGACAAGAAGACGATAGAAAAGCTTTATGACACGGTCGAGATTTCGCTTCGAGAGCTTGTTTTCTACGGTGAGGAAAAGGAAAAAGTCCTTGCTTTCCTCAATCGTGTTATCACCGAAACGGAGGGTACAAAATGATAGAAGTAAAAAACATTTCAAAGAGCTTCGGATCTGTCCGCGCTCTGACGGAGCTTTCGATGAAGGTCCCCAAAGGAAGCATATACGGACTCGTCGGCCCTAACGGTGCAGGAAAGACAACAATAATAAATCACCTTACGGGAGCGTATAAGCCGGATTCAGGCTCGGTTTCAATAAACGGGGAAGAGGTCTGGGAAAACACGGATTTGAAAAAACGCGTGCTTTGCATAAACGATGACTGGTATTTCTACCCGAGCTTTTCCATGAAAGAAATGGCAAAGCTCTATGCAGGGCTCTATCCGACATTCAGCAGGGAGAGATACGAAAAGCTTGCGGAGATTCTCCCGATAGACGAAAAACGCCAGATAAGAAGATTCTCAAAGGGAATGAAAAAGCAGGTTGCTTTCCGTCTCGTTCTTTCGTGCATGCCCGAGGTTCTTATCCTAGACGAGCCGCTCGACGGTCTTGATCCCGTTATGAGAAAGCAGATTATGAACGTAATCATCTCCGATGTCGCGGAGAGGCAGATGACGGTGCTCGTTTCTTCACACAACCTTCGTGAGCTTGAGGATATTTGCGACTATGTGGGAATAATCCACAAGGGAGCTCTCGTAGCAGAAAAACCGCTTGAGGACATCAAGGGCAATATCTGCAAGATTCAGCTTGCTTTTAACGGTGAGTTTCCCGAGAAACTTTTGGACGAGTCAATTCTTCATACGTCAAAGGTAGGCTCGGTATATACGGTTATAATAAAAGGCGACGCTTCTGTCTTTGAAGAAAAGGCGAAGAGCTTTTCGCCTCTCGTTTTTGACAAGGTAAGCCTCACTCTTGAGGAAGTTTTCATTTATGAGTTGGGAGGTTTGGGATATGACTTCAAAGAAATCGTTTTTTAATCTCGCGATATATTTAAACAACTTAAAACGCTTCAAGTGGGGAAGCTTTCTTTACGGAATAGTTCTCTTCTTTGCTGTTCCGTTTATGTTTCTCATTGAGGATATGGAGTATCTTTCAAACCGTTTTCTTCCTCAGACGGACAACGTCCCGGCGATTCTTACGGACACATACATAATACTCCCGATGCTGTTTGCAATTGCCGTTCCGACCATTGCGGCGGTGCTGATTTTCCATAACATTCACTCGCCGAAGCAGAGTGTGTTTGTTCACTCGCTTCCTGTAAGCCGTATGGAAAATTATATTTCCGATGTTGCGTCGGGGTTGACTCTTATGTCACTTCCCGTCATAGTAAACGGCATAATTCTTCTCTTAATGAGTTTTACCGATTACAGCGTGATAATGACACCTGCCTCCGTAATATACTGGATGTTTTTAAATCTCTCGGTGCTGTTTGTTATGTTCTCGGTAGCTAGCGCAACAGCGTTCTTAACGGGTAATGCGGCGGTTCATATCGGACTGAACGTGTTTGCACACATCCTTCCGATGATAGTCGCGTTGTTTATCGCCATAATAAGCGAAGAATTCCTCTATGGCTTTATGACAACGGAAAACTTCGTGTCAAACGAAATTATAACGCATACGCCTCTCGTCTGGCTCTTTTCGGGTGCCGTAAATTACCGCTCGTTTCAGATGAGCATATTCTCTCAAGGTATGTTCTGGGTATATATCGCAGTGAGCCTTGCGCTTTATGTTGCAGGATACCTTCTCTACCGCGTGAGAAAAGTTGAACTTTCGGGAGATGTCTGTGCATTCTCCGTATTCCG
>JAZQSI010000053.1:0-2924 GCA_045629985.1 Eubacteriales bacterium | reverse complement strand
GGTTCGTGAAAAGCCGTGCGATTTCTTCGCAGCCTTGCGGTGCGGGACGGTTTGCTACGTCCTCTGCTAAAGCATTAAGATCGAATCGATCGTTTTTTATGTTATCCATGGTAATTCCTCCGTGTAATTTATTCTAAAGCTCTCCTTGCAATCTTGACACAGCCACATATCGGGAGCTATGTCGATCATTACGTTGTCACCGTACTTGGAAATAGCACCGCCGCCATCCAAGCAAACAACGTTTTCACTTCTGCATTTCGGACATTTCACTTTTTTATTTAACACTTTTAACACTAAACTTTTTTACCGTATCGTCAAAGGGTTCGGAATCTCCTGCAGGGATGATTCTTATATTGCCCACAAAGTTATCGTTTACCACAAAACCGATCTTTTGATCTTCAAACGCGCCGAATTCAAGCTCCTTGGCGTAGTCATAGCCGCACATAACTCCATCGATCCAAACACACTCGTCAAGGTTTGTCCACTTGCCCTCATAATAGAAATTTCGAATACCGACGCCGTGGGGCTTGCCGTCTTTTACCTCTCCCTCATATATCGTCTTGTAGGAGGGTTGCTCGTCCGTTATGGTTTCTGATGCCTCAATAGTTCTGTATCCGGGGAATCCAAAGGCGATGAAGAATATTTCAAGCGCTCTCTTCGCATCATACGCACTTAATCCGTCCTTCACGAGAAGTCCGTGTGCCTTGACGGCATATCCCTTGAAATTGTAGGCATCGTTGATCATTTCAACAAGTGTCTCTCTTGCGCCGCCGTACAACAGCGCTTCAAAAAGCTCGGCATCACGGTCGCCGCCCGTAAGTTTTGCGAGCTTACCCTTACTTTTTGCTTTATCAAACATATCCTCAAAGCCATGCTCTCCGCGACAAAGCTCTCTTATTGCTGGGATAATATCCATTACAAAATCCTCCTTAAATAAAATCTCCAAGAACCTTGCTCCAAGGCTCTTCCTTTACGTTGATCGTGATGGTTTCGTTTCCGAACTTACGAACAAACCCGAGTCCTTTTTCGGCATTTATAGCAGGACGATAGTCCTCGTCAAGATAGCGTATACGCATATCATCGTCAACGTATAACCATCTGAATGAGTATCCCGTGTCGGGACCGGTATATACGTTTTTGGAGAAGGGATACTCACTACCGAGATCATAGTCACCGGGAGCATACGGAAGCATTTTATACGTCAGCTCGCTTTTCTCACCGTTTTCGGTTTGCTTTGTAACCTTGGCGTAAATATTCAAAATGCGCTTTGCGGTACAAACCTTCATGATATGGCTGACCTCATAGGTAAAGGAATCCCCCTCAATTTCACCTCTGCGTTCTTCGACTATCTTGAAAATGGCAACACCACCTCGAAGGGGCAAGGTATGAATTTCGTCCTTTCCACTCTCAAGATAAGAACCGTCAACGACAAAGGAAACGGTATCATCGGTTACGTCAACGATTTCAAAACTGCTATCCGAGGGAGCTTCCGCATACAGCTTTTCCATCTCGACATAGGGAATTTTGCCTTTCTTGATATCGGTGCGGTAGGCGGACTTGCCCGAACCGCCAAAGGTTTCGTACATACGAATGATTGTGATACAAGGTTTATCCATGATTTTTCTCCCGTTTGATAGATTAATGTGTTTCAGCAGATCTTCGACTCCCACTTCCGCGCTAACGGTTCTGCCGCAATCGAGGCACACCGTTTTTTCGGGGCGTCGGTCAAAGGGATTGCCGCTTTCGCCGTCAACCGTATGGGTGCGGTGTGATCCGCAATAGGGACACTTTAATTTCATTTTCGACGCCTCCTTTTTTGTGATTTGTCAGACGATGCTCATTGCCATTTCGTACAACTCAAGGAACTCTTGAAGTCTTTCAATCAGTCTATCGAGCGTATCATCGTAATTGACGTGGGGAGGAACCAGTCCGTTTGCAATGGCATAATTTTGCCACGCCGCCGCCTGTAAGCTGTCCGAGCTTACCGCTACTCTTCGTTTTGTCAAACATATTCTCAAAGCCGTGCTCCCCACGGCAAAGTTCTCTGATTGCATGAATAATATCCATGATCGTATCCTCACTTTCTATTTGGTGGTATAAAGCATTTTTAGCGCACTGTTATTTAAACGCATTAGCTCCTATATCCTTAATCTTTTTCTTCATTTCTTTTGACATGTTCTTGTCGCAATCCTTAAAAGAGCTGTACATCAAGCTGACGTAGGGAGGATCCGTCTCAAATTCTACCTCGGTTACACCGCACATAAACGCCATACGTTCAACCATGACATGATTTGGCAATACTACTTTTTTGATAGAAGAACATCCTTCAAAAGCACTGCTGCATATTTTTTTGACACCTTTCGGAATTATAACTATCGGACCTAAATTCTTACACCCGCAAAAAGCCCATCCGCTAATTTCAACAAGGCCTTGATTGAAACGTATTTCCTTTAAATTTTGACAGTTTCTAAAGGTGCTTTGTGCGATTTTTTTAGTGCCTTCTGGAACGACCATCACCGGATGTAATGCTAAGAATTCCTCTTTTTGCGCAGGTTTCATTTTTACAAATTTGTCCCATATTTCCTGATCGCTCATTTCCTCAAAGCTCTTTTCGGTAAGCTTCGGCTGTGCGGTCACAGGTGCTGTAACGTCTGCTGTTTTCTTGACCGTGGGTGCAACCGGCGCTTTCTTAAGCTCAGGTGCAGAGGTTGCTTTTTTCTCAACCTTGGGTGTAACGGTCACTTTTTGAGGAGCCGAGCCATAAATGCGGGTGATTATTTCATCGGTCGCTTCTGCCGCTTTACAGACGATCTTATCATTCTCATAGTAATACTCAACGGCAGTACCGTCGGGTGCGGTAAGAACGCCTTTGCCGTGACGCCCATTATCCCTGAATTCGCCTACATAGATATAACCGTCAGTAT
>JAZQSI010000052.1:0-2447 GCA_045629985.1 Eubacteriales bacterium | reverse complement strand
TACAGAAAGGTACATGGGCCGGGTATTTCTCTCATTGGCGCGCATACCATGGCAAGACCGAGTAACGAATCGTTTGCCGGATGGTGGTGCACGAGGGATGAAATTAACGGCATAATGAATCTTACGAAGTGCGGACGTCTTTCTTTGACAGAGCTGATTGAAGAGACCTGCAGTCCGAATGATGCGCAGGAAGTGTTTATGCGTCTTGCTACGGAGAAAGCCTTTCCGGTAACGCAGTTTGACTGGAGGAAGCTCCGTTGAAAAAGATAAAGATAGCGCAGATAGGCACAAGTAGAAACAGCCATGGGCAGACGATTTTTAAGACACTTGCAGGGAAAAGTGACGTTTTTGAGGTCGTTGGATACGCGCTTCCGGAGAATGAGCGTGAGAAATTCCCCGAAGCGATGAGTGTGTTTGACGGATACAGCGAAATGACCGTTGATGAGATATTGAATAACCCGGAGATAGAAGCGGTTGCGATAGAGACGGAGGAGATATATCTCACGAAGTATGCAATTGCAGCGGCAGAGCATAAAAAGCATATACATATGGAAAAACCGGGAGGAATTGACCTTTGTGAATTTGAAAAGCTCATTTATCTTGTAAAAGAAAATCATCTCGTTTTTCACATCGGATATATGTACCGCTATAACCGAGCTGTAATTGATTTACTGTCACAGGTAAAAAGTGGAGAGGTTGGCGAAGTTATAAGCGTTGAAGCCGGGATGAATTGCCACCACCCGGCTGAGGTCAGAGATTGGCTTAAAACGTTTAAGGGTGGCATGATGTTCTTTCTCGGGTGTCATCTTATCGATCTGATATTGAAAATTCAAGGAAAACCCGAGCGGATAATTCCGTTGAATAAAAACAGTGGGCTTGGCGGCAGTGGAGAGGACTTTGGGATGGCTGTTCTTGAGTATAAGAACGGTATATCATTTGCGAAGACTGCGGCCATTGAACTCGGCGGTTTTGCACGACGCCAGATTGTAGTGACGGGTTCGAAAAAAACGGTCGAAATCAAGCCAATAGAGATGTATAGTGACCCCCGCGGAAGCGACACGGTTTATGCGGAGAAAACGGAATATACTGCTCCGGGATGGCTTGAGTTTGGAACAAAAAGCAGGAGCGAAGTGTTTCATCGCTACGATGCGATGATGTCGGCTTTTGCAGAGTTCGTGAGAGGTGATAGGGTAAATCCCAATACTCCCGACTACGAATTGGAACTTTATAAAACGTTATTAGAATGTTGTGGACAAAGCGTTTAAAATCTGCATAGGATGTATGGGACAGGTGCTTGTCTTATAAATCTGAAAGGAGATATATTATGTGCTGTCTTTCTAACCTCTTTTGCTGCAACAGAAACACAAGAAGAAATTGCAACTACTTGAGAACAAGAAGCGTTGACGCAGGCGGAAGAAGCTCGTGCAGATGCGAGTGTCCGTGCCACAATGAGCGCGGATACTGCCGTTAAGTAAAAGAAAGCTTGGGGGAGACCCCAAGCTTTTTTAATACAAACTATTTAGAAAAAAATCTAAATAGTTCTTGACATGCAGATATTTGTGTGATATCATCTATTTAGAAATGTTTCTAAATAGAGAGAAAGGACGTGATGTGAATGGGAATGAACGAAACATTAAAAGCTATGGCAGATCCCGTCAGACGCGATATTCTGCAGATGCTGAAAAAGGGAAGAATGTCTGCCGGAGAAATTGCGGAGCAGTTTGAACTCACAGGTGCAACTGTCTCATATCACTTGTCAAAACTCAAAGGCGCAGACCTTGTCACGGAACAAAAAGAGAAAAATTTTATTTTTTATGAGTTGAATACCTCTGTTTTTGAAGAGGTTTTAACTTGGATTTATGCTTTGGGAGGTAAGAAGTAATGAAGTTTGTAAAATGGAAAAGCCTTATCTTAACTTGTGTCATATGCCTTTTGCCAATTATTCTCGGGCTTGTGTTATGGAATGATTTGCCCGATGTGATGGCGATTCACGTCAATATACACAATCAGCCCGATAATTTTGCATCAAAGGGTTTCGTTGTATTTGGAATGCCAATTCTGATGATGGTGCTTCAGGGAATCTGTTGCGTCATAAACGATGTAAACGCTCATAAGTACGGGGAAAGAAAAAAGTTTGAAGTGGTAACAAAATCAATAGTTCCTGTCCTTGCGATAGTTTTGCAGATACTGACATTGGGTTATAGCCTTGGTTGGAACATTGATATAAGAAAGTGCGTTGCGTTGCTTATTGGTATAATGTTTCTCTTTCTCGGAAATTACCTGCCCAAATTTGACTATATAAAGAATTATGACGTTGACAGCGAGAAGGCAAAGAAAATAAACAGATTTATCGGTTTTGAAACGGTTATCATGGGCGCACTTTCGATTGTTAGCGTTTTTTTGCCGCCAATCGCAACTGTGATATGGTTGTTCCTGCTCATTCCGTA
>JAZQSI010000051.1:0-1601 GCA_045629985.1 Eubacteriales bacterium | reverse complement strand
CTCTGCGAAAATCCGTACGCGGACGCAGACGCTCTGATACGCGACTTTATGAAGAAGTTCTACGGAGAAGCGTGGGAGCACGTATATAAATTCTACCGTGAGCTTGTGCGCTCCGCAAATGACAACGACTTTGGTGTAGCTTGCGGAATCGCAAATGCCGATTTTAACTATCTCGACCTCGACGCATATCTCAATTCCTATGATATTCTCGATGATGCTATGAAATCTGTTCAGGGCAACGTGGCGCTTGAAGAGAAAATCGAATGGTTGCAGTACCATCTCTATTCCTCCCTTCTCCTAAAGTATTCAGCTCTCAAGCGCCGCGCTCTGGCAGAAAACAAGCATTTCGATTTTGACATTGAAGAACTTAAACGCAAGATACTCCTTGCGAGCGAACATTTTGCAAAAAATCCGAGATATCAGGGGTATAAGCAGACGAAAGTTCTTGCGGAAGCGGAGTATCTCGCAAACCGCGAGTTCAATGATGAGTTTGCGCCTCTTCCCGATGAGCTTTCAGACATCTGCGAGGAGGAAGTTTTCCAGTTCTACTTAAAAGACTGCTCTTACTTCTGCCATAATGCCAATTTCCATGCAGGCTATGTTGTGGATGACCACTTCTCCTCCGTAGGAAAAGCAATCAGAACTTATACCGATGACATTTTGTGGATTGATAAGCGTGCAAATTTTGACGTCACATCAAAAACTGCGGCAGAAAAACGCGCAATACAGCTGTTTATCCAACAGGATAACAAGTATATTGACGGTATAAGTATTTACAAAGAAGACATAAAGCAGGGCGGCTACCACCTTTATAAAATCGGCAGTGTTTCGGATATAAAATCCCACGGCGAAACAAGGCTTGACCTTTTCAATGCTGTTTATCACGAGTTTTCAAAAGACGGCAAGATTACGAGCACAAGTTTCGGAAACGCCTATAACTGGATCAATCTCGCAGGTATATCGGTTCTTTTCCCGATGAACGCGTGTGATGTATATGCATCAATGCGCTTCGAGGGTGAAAAGTTTGGCGGCAAGAGTGAAGACAAGAACGCCGTGTATATGGACAGAATTATTATTGTAAAAAAATAAAAGCAAGAGGTATCACTATTATGCATTTCACATTCCCAAAAGATTTTTTATTTGGCGCGGCATCTTCCGCCGTCCAGATTGAAGCGGGCGTAAATGAAGGTGGAAAGGGCGAGGACGTTCTCGACCACTTCTGGCCGCTTCGCAAAGAGCAGTACGGCAACGCTGACCCGAGCTTGTCAGCAGACTTTTACCACCGCTACCGCGAAGACATCGCTCTCATGAAGGAGCTTGGTCTTAAGTCCTTCCGATTCTCAATTTCGTGGTCTCGCATTTACCCGAACGGTCCCGAAGAGGTTTGTCAGGCAGGACTTGACCACTATTCCGACGTTATCGACGCGCTTCGCGAGGCAGACATCGTTCCGTTCTTTGATCTCTGGCATTGCGACCTTCCCTATTGGGTTCTTGAGCGCGGCGGAGTTTTAAACCCTGAGTTCATCGACTGGTTTGGCACTTATGCCGAGACGTGCTTTAAGGCGTTCGGAGACAGAGTTCCTTACTGGTCAACAATAAAC
>JAZQSI010000050.1:0-13118 GCA_045629985.1 Eubacteriales bacterium | reverse complement strand
ACTCTCTGAACACTTTTGAAGATACTTGCACACTCCATCCAGTATCCTCGTTTTTTAAAGCCTTTCTATTTGAAGCTTTTTCTGTAACAACTTTCACTGGTGTTAGATCTCTTTCTCTCCAATCACCAAACCAAGCTCTGAAGAATGGAGATTTTACACCCATTTCCTCGTTGTATTTTCGAGCATACTGCGCTGTTTTAAGCGTGTCATCGTGTGAAAAGTCGTTTATGCTCTTTTTCCCAATACTTTGAGTAAGTTTTGCTCCTTTGTTTTTTACATCGTACTTCGTCTCACCGCCTTCATATACGTTGGCGGTGTTTATATTTCCACCCGCTACGGCTTCCTCGGTTGTGGCAAGCATGCTTTCCCATTGCGCAACGACCTTTTTGAGGCCCTCAACATCAGTACCGTATTTTTCAATCGCCGCACGGTCCGCCGCGTTCTTTGAGAATACTGTGCTGATTTTTTTAAGGAACTCTTTTACACTCTCAAAGAATCTCTGCGCTACGTTTCTGTCGCTGTTTGCAAGCTCGCGGAAAAGGCTGACATCGTCAACAAGCCTTGAAGCATAGTCGGCGGTAATCTCGTCAATTGCATCTTGGTCTGTAAACGTCTCGCTTCCGTTTGCATACTCCTGACGATAGAGCTCTATAATCTCTGCCTTTGATTCTTCTCTTAGGTTTTGCGCGGCTTGTACTGCCATCTCAACAAATCTGTTGTACTCTTCAGGCGCGGTCCTTTGCATATGGTGTGTGACCTCGTGCGAAAGAACAGCTTTAAGCACATTTGTGTCTGCTGCAATCGCAATTCTGCCGTTGTTATATACGCCGTTATTGCCAAACTTGCCCGTGGGTGCGCCTATCTCAATCTCAACGCCTATCCTCTTTGCAATCGCATCAAGCGCGCGGATTGTCTTGTTGCCGATATTCTTGCTGTACTCGTTTCTGATAAATCCGGGCGTAATCGGAGCGGTGTTTTTGACCATGCTTTCAATGCTCTTTCTCGCACCCGTTGTCGCATCCGTAGCCGCCTCTGTCGGTGTTGCGCTTGCAGTCGGTGTAGTTGCAACTGTCGGCGCACCCATTGCTGTTGTTGATGTAGGCGTAACCTCTCCGTCCGTTATTTCACCTGTTGTAACTGTAGCAGTCGGCTTTGTGGCGGTTTTGGTTGCCGTCTTGTATGCGCCTGCACCTATTACCGATGAGCCACCGCCCGAGAGCGCACCTGCAAGCATGTCAAGTCCTATCGCTTTTGCTTGGTCAGCAAACGCAAGTCCAAAAGCTTCGCTTTCAGAATGCCCCTCTTTCATGTATGCCGCAACAGCCTTGCTCCACTCGCTTTCATCCTGCGTAATGAGAATGTCTGCAAAAAGGTTTACTGCGCTTGTTGTTCCTTCTTCAAGGGCTTCGGTTCCCATATTTTTAAGGATATATCCGCCTGCACCCTTTCCGAGCGATTCTGCATCAAGAAGCTTGTCAAAACTAATCTTTTCGCAGAAGAACTCTGCAAGACCTGCCACAGCACCGAGTGTATATGCCTGCTCTGTTGACAGTCCTCTGTCAAGTGCCGCGACGGTTGTTGATGCCGCCGCGCCTGCACCCATAATAAATCCCGATATTTTTGAATTTCCGCCCGAAACAGCAAGTGCAACACCGGAATCTGCCCTGCTCATTCCAACGTTATAGGCAAAGCTTCCTACCTTTCCCCACGCTCCGCCGAGGTCGCGCTCTATGTCGGAAGCTACCTGACCTCTTATTGCATTCTCCACGTGTACGGGGTTGTTATATGGAGCGTTCGGATTAAGCTCGTTGCCCGAAATTCTATCAAGCGTCTGACCTACAAAAGAAAGTGTTTTTGTAGGTGACATAACAGCGCTGTATGCAGATGCCAGTATCGGGTGTTCGCTTGCATACAAACTTGCTTCAAGCTCTGTATGGTATCTTTGACGGGCAAGAAGTGTAGGCTTGATAAGCTCTGCATACTCTTCTGCCTCCGATTTGTTTTTGGAATAAAGATAGTTATATATTTTAACCTCCTCTTCGGTCATAAACTTATAACATTCCCAGTTTGATTGCCAAAAGTCAGCGTTAGTGCTTCTTTCGTTAGCATCAATTTTCTCTATAACATCTTTATTTCCGTTAATGTATTCGTACGTGTTATCATTGTACCCCGTTTCAGAGTAATAAGAAGACGCGGCTTTATCCGTACCAGCCACAATAAATGCCGCCCCAAAATTGCTGTAAATGTCTTCAGATTGTTCACCATTCCGCGTAGACTTGTACTGTGACGCTTTTTCAAAATCTTCGTTAAACCTTACTCCCTCTGCTTCGAGAAGCGTTATTTCTTTATCGAGAGTTTTTTTCCTACCTTCAACATCCTTGCCAAGCTTAACAAATGCATCGTGACTCTCCGTCTGTTTGTATCCGCTTGTATCGGGTGCAAATCCTGCCTGCCTCTCATACGGTGCTTCGCGGAGCGTTTCAGCAATGCCTCTTGCGTAGGCTTCGTTCTCCTTCGCAAAAGCTGCGCCGTAATCTTCAAAATATCCTGCGGGATATCTCCGTTCAAGCTCTGCTTCTTCTCTTCTGAGCCTTGCAACTTCCGCATCAATCTCTGCCCGTGTTTTGACGGGCTTGTCCGTTTCAATCTGAACCCCAACCGTCGGAACCGTTGTGGTCTTCTGTCTTGTCTCAAGAAAGCTCTGCGCCGCAGTCGGTACCATTCCATACTTCTTATTTTTCGCCGCATAGTCTGCAGCCGCAGCCTGAACGTAGCTCTTCGCCTGCGACTTCGGAATCTCAATTGTAGATCCGTCAGAGAACTTAAGCCTCTCGGTTTTTATCTTCATCCCGCGCTCAAGCATTCTTCTTTCAACCGTTCCAAGTCCTTCCCCATTTGTCGACACGGTTGACGTCGTGGTTTTTACCCCCGCTTCGAGTTGTCTCTGTCTTATTCTGTCCTCAACAATTCCCATTGCAATTTACCTCACTTTAAGCTTCTTGAAGTACGTATGTGTCTATAAGCGCATCGAGCTCGCTTGTCGTCAGAGCGCCTTTTGGCAAACTGTTTATATATGCCGTTATTGCCTCCGAACTTCCTTTTCCTCTTCTTTTCATTCCGCCTATTACATCTATGGCTTTTTTATATGCAGAGCTTTCCTCTCCGCCGGATGGATTTTTACCTGCATAAAATTCCTGATAAAGTGCCGCAATTTCGTTAGCGTTAAGGTCAAGAGCGTTTCCGTAACTCTTAAGGTACTCTTCAACCGTTAAACCCGAAGCTTTTATTGCATTAAGTAAATTACTGATATATGCCGTATCAATCGGCTTTTCATTTTTGGGTGTTCCACCACCACCGCTTGACCTCTGTGATGCCATTCTCTGTGCGTTGTATGCCGCCACAAGTGCATCTGCATTCTCCTGCTTCATACCAAGAGCGGATGCAAGCTCGGGCGAGCTAATTCCCGCTTCAAGATATAACCCCGCAATGTACTGCTTTCTCTGCTCGTCTGCCTGTGCCTGATTGAACGCCATCTGCTCGCGGAACTGTCTTTCCTGCGCTGCCTGACTGATTGAGGACATATCCGCGTTGAAGAGATTTCCTGCAAGAGCAGTCCTCTGATTCATTACGTTCTGTGCGCGAGATTCAAGGATGTTTGCAAGCTCCATTTCTCCGTTTGCCCTTGCCTCGGCAATCTGTACCTCAAGCGCAGCCAACTGCTCGTTGAGGCTTCTGAGGTTCGCGGTCTGCTGTGCCGCATAGTCGGATGCAAGCTTGAGCTTTGAGCTCTCCGCATATCCCGAATTATCAAGACCGAGACGAACTCTCTGTTCCTCAAGCGCACCGAATGGATTAGCTGCGGCACGATACGCATCTCTCGCGGCAATGTCTGCATCTCGTCTGTTCTGCTCTGCGACCTGCTTCTGTCGGTTTATTTCGGCAATAGCGGCATCTGTCGCGCTCTGTACTCGTCTCCTCTGTGCTTCGTTTGCGGCGTTATAGGCATCTATTGCAGCGTTGCTCTGCTGCTGATACTGATTTCTTGCCGTTGCCATAGTCGGCACACCGCCATTTTCCGTCATTTTAAACGTTCCGCCGTTTGTCTTAACCGTAGCCCCGACGGGAACTCTTGCCGTTCCCGCTTCGTCTGTGTATGTCTTGCCGTCTATGATGTATCCGGTATTCACTTTACCGTTTTTATCCCACCACGTTGTCTGTTTTGCTGCCATTTTAAAAACTCCTTTCATCTTACAAAGCCTCCCTTGCCCTAAAGGGAGGGGGACCGCGTCAGCGGTGGAGGGATTCCCCCCCATCGCTCATCTATTTCGCGAAGTTGCCGAGAACGTATCGGCGTATGATTCCAAGTACGCCAAACGCCTGATTTACTTTGTCGTTTCGTAATATAATCTGAATTGCCTTGTACTTTTTAAATTTCGCATTGAACGGAACAACGATATACTCGCTCGTGTTGAATGTGAAATCCGAAAAGTCGATGTCCTCAAAATTGAAAACACCTGCGCTGACCGAGCGTATCTCCCGCTCGAACTCTTTGTCCGTCTTTACGCACACCCGAACTCCAGAGCGGTTGTATGTCTTGAGCATTACGCCTGAGCCTTTTTTCTTCATAGTTTTTAAACGCATGAAGTCGTTGTCTGCCGAGAGCGGAGTTGCCCATTCCGCAACAATTGCCGCACCGTCATCCGAGTATGCCGTCATCTCATACCCACCGCGTGAGTTTGTCATATCGTCATTGAAGCGACAGAACCTTCCGTCATCCGTTCCGAAGAAGAGCGCACCCTTGTATTCAAGAGCAGACCATGCAGGAATGTTGTTCCAGTAATACCACTCATATTCAAACGTGTTGGTCTTGTTGTTTGCGTATGTCTTTTGCCCCGAATCCGCAACGTAACATTCTCCGTTTATAAAAAGCAGGAGATATCCCTTCCACTTGCACATATACGCATCCTCAAGCTTATTTTTGAGAAGCTTATTGTTTACCCTTGTTGAGCGTATGTTAAGAGCTCGCTCGCTTGAAATGTCCTGCTGTGCTATCGCGTAAACACCATTGCGCGATAGATATAACGGGTCATCAAGAAGCGTACACACCGCGTGGCTTGTTACCGCGCCGACACCCGATGTTCCCTGTCGGATCGGGAATATAACCTCGCCCTCGCTATCCGTACTGTATGAGCGCATGTAGATCGTTGCATCCTCTCCGTCCTCTTTAAGGATTGCCTGCTCACTTCCCGTGCGGAGATATCCTATAATCGCCGTAGCCTCAAGCCCTACCTCGGTATAGCTCAAATCGGTCACATATGTCGGTTCATTAAGCTCCGAGTGCCAGTCTGTATTGGGGAAGTCGGGATTGCCAGAATAAAAGATGCGGTTTTCGAATATGTCCATAACAGTACATTTTGAAATTGCATTCTCGCTCTCGCCCACTTCTGCAACATACTCAACACAGAAGTTATCTCCGTCAGAATTCTCATATCCCTCTACCGCACTTGGTGTCATTGCACCATAAATAACGCCGCAACTTCCTAAATTTAAATCCTTTGCTACTTTTTTTGATTCTGTGTCGTAGGGTTCCCTCCCGATTACAATCGACCCATGTGTCCATGTTGGTTCATTACCGGGTATCCAGAACCCCGTTTCCGTCTTTGGAATGGAATATTCCTCTTTTTGCCCCTCCGGCGCTATTACGTCAAGAACGACCTCTCCTGTCGGTATGTATGTCATTTTTATCCTCGTACCCGCTTTTATTTTGCCGTCAAGAAATATATACCTTTCATAATATCGCCCGCCAAGTATTTTGAACGTGTTTTTTCGTTTTTTACAAGCAATATTGACTGCTTGATACGTTTTACCGTATCCCGCTTTTTCCGGGTCATCCCAGTAACCGACCTTAGTTTCGCTGCCATACGCTGCCGTGCCCCTGCCTTCCCACGTCGTCGGAACGTAGCTTCCCTCGCCCTCTTCAACCCTGACGCATTCTTTGCCGTTAAATTCGAGAAATTCCGCTCCTGTGAGTATGAAGAGCCTTTCCTTGAAGAATCTACCCGTAGAACGTGCGTTATTTATGCCAGAGAGAAGTTCTGTCGGCTCGTCTGCCTCATTTCCGCTCCAAGAGTATATCTTATCCCCCGAATGCACAATATACGTTTCTACAAGCGTTTCTGTGGCGTCCTCTCCCTCTCCCGCTTCTTCCTCGATAATGCCCTTATAATGGAAGATGCCATTGATTCGTCCGTCAAACTGTTTGAGCGTTCTCCACCCAAGCCTTTTTTCGGGGAATCCGCCCGTGTCTGATATAAGGTTTACTGCGTGAGGTGAACGGCTATCGTCAACCATCGTCTCACTTACGGAGAAATCAACTCCGCGGAACGTGTCATATTTCTTTGTGTACACCGTTTGTGATGAAGGTGTACCGAGATTTACTATCTTCGGCATACTTTATTCCCCTCCCAGCTCAACCTGACTGTCAACCGTACCGTCATAGTTGAGGAAGTTTGCAAATTGCTTCTTCATCTGCTCATTCTCCGCGCTAAAGCCTTCCCCTTGAGGGGAAGGTGCCGAGCTCCGCGCGGCGGATGAGGTGTCTCTCCCCACGCTCACCACAATCGCCGCGCATACAGAAAAGCAAACAACGAGCGCACCAAAAGACGCGCCCGCTATAAAAATCAAAATACCATTCATATCTGTCATCTCCTTTAATCGTATAAAGCATCGCCGTAGCCGTAAACATCCTCGATGTCTCCCACTACCGCGCCACCGTTTCCGTCAGCTCCCATTGCGGAATATGCAGTCTCTTCAAGAGCTGTAATGAATCGGTTTCGGTAATCCTGCGCCCTGTAATTATCTCCGTCATCCTGACAATAGAACGAAGCCACGCCGTAAGGAAGTGCCGCGCGGCACAACGCTTCCGAAAAATCAAGCTCTCGCTCCATATCCTCGGATGTAATCATCGGTGCGACTGCAAGCGCAACCTTATCGCTCTTTCGTCTTATAATGTTTTCGTATGGCAGAGCCTCCTGCATACATGTATTCAGAAAACTCGGGAAGTGATACAAATAGTCTGCATCCCCACCTTTTCGCTCAAACACATACGCAAGCGCAAGTTCATATACTTTTTCTGCGGTCATAATTATTTCTCCTTTGTTTTTAATTTCACTTTGCAACGCCAAAGCGCCCCTTGCCTAAAGGGGAGAGGGCCACGAAGTGGCGAGGGGATATACCGCTCCAAACTGAAATCAATTTTGAAAAAAGGGGAGAGTAAAACCCTCCCCCATATCAAGTTAAATTAAAGTGTGCCTTCGAAAACGTCAGACGGATATGCGCCTTCCTTGAAAGCGTATGCCTTGACTGTGCCGGTTTCTGTGAGCGCACCTGATGCAACCTTTGCTGTTGTAGAATAGCGCGGGTCTGTGCCATCAACCGTGTACTTAATTGTTGCACCGCTTGTTGCACAGGAGAGAGTCTTGCTCGAAAGTGTCGGAACTGCGCAAACAGTGCCTGCACCACTTGAAGCGTTAACGTTAACATATACACCGTCACACTTTGCACCGAATACAAAGAGGTCGTAATACTGTCTGCCCTCGAGGAGGTTACCGGAAATGCCCGGCGGGTCCTGATGAAGCTTTGTATCGTTGAGCTTTACAGGAGCGCAACCTGACTTCTTGTGTACGATGATGAAGTTAACGTTCTTCGGCCAACGGCTTGCAGGAACTTTGATTACCTTCATGCCGTCATACATACCGACCTGACCCTTTGAAAGGGATTCCTTGAGCATACCGTCACACTTCTGGAACTCGTCAGAAAGACGGAGCTTTGCGTATGTGTCGCTCGGAACAAGAATTGCTCTGCCGTCATTCGGAACTTCTGCATCGTCCATGTATGTAGTACCTGCTGTGATTGCTTCGCAGACGTTGCTCTTTGTAAGCGCTGCACCTGCAACAACCTTACCTGCCTTCTGTGCAAGGGCACCGAGGCAGTACGCATCCATAGTCGGCACAGCGCGCTCGGCAATCTGAAGCGCAAGCATCTTGCCCGCTTCCTTGATGCCGTTCTGGTCTGCGTTGTTTCCCTTGTCGATTGTGAGGGAGAAGCTCTTGTCCTGTGTAAGTGTCATCTCCTGTACGACATCTTCCATCTCAACGGGTGTGCCGTATCGGTTCGCGCCACTTCTTACATAGTCTGTCATCGGAACTGTAATCGGTGTAGAGATTCTTACCGTCTTAACGCCCGAGAAAGAATATGCGTTGTCAAGGATACCTACAATGAGAGATTCCTTGACAAATTTTGTCTGAATTTCCTTTGCGTATTTTGTATGCAAATTAATGCCTGCCATAATAAAAACCTTCTTTCGTTATTTGGTATCAGCAAAAACAGAAGGCTTTGCTCGGTTAGTACGAACTAAAACCGGCGAGGAACTCATCTTCATCATCGCCTGCACGGTCGCTTGACAATGAGCCTACGCTCTTTTTCCTTGCGGTTTGAGAATCTGTCATAACCTTATTCTGCTCGGCAAGCTCTTTGTTCTTCTCCTCAAGCTCACGCATACGGACGGCGTAATACGCCTCTGTCGGCGATAAACCTTTCTTATCAACGAGGTCGAATACCTCCTGCGAAAGCTTCGTACCGCCTTCTCGCTGTGTCAGCTCGGGATGCACGTCAAACAGCTTGTTCCAAGCCTCTATTTTTGCATTTTTTTCGTCTTCCTGCGCCTTTGCGCTCTCCCGCTCTTTTCGGGAATCTTCAGCCTCAAGTTCAAGTTTCGCAAGAGATTCAAGAGTGGCTTCACTTGCATCGTCATCACGCTCGCGAAGTGCCTCAATCTTCTTTTCAAGGCGCTGGTTTGCCGCCTCGTTGCGCTCCTTTTCCATCAACTGTTCAACCGTGATGCCCTGCCCCTTTGCCTTTTCAAGCAAAAAGTTAAAAGCGTCTCGGTTCTTGTCGCGCTCTGATACAACGTGGTCATAGTTCATGCCCTTCTGTGCAAGCGTCCTCGCCTCATCAAGGCTTATGTCTTTTTCCTCGCCGTTGAACTTAACGCGAATCGTAGAGTTTGCACCTTCTCCCGCTTCGGCGTGGTTTTCGCCTTTATCGGAATCTTTGTCCTCGCTCTCCGTTTTGTTGTCCTCACTCCCGCTTGTCTCTTTTTCGGTTTCGACTGTTTCGGTTACTTCCACAACCTCATCATCGTCTCCGAAAAGACTATCGGGGAGATTGTCCAACTCTGTGCTTTCCATTGTCTGATTGGTTTCTTCAAACATAGGTAACGCTCCTTTGTAAAATTTTTTATATAAGCGTCTCCCGACGCATTATGCCTCACTCTTCTCCGCAATCTTATCGACAACATTAATGTTGACATTCACATCTCTTTCTGACGCGGAATCTTTTTCGTTTTTGAATATGCCGAGGCTCTCGCCCATAAGCTCCAAAGCCTTTAGCGCGCCCTTGCTGTCAAACTTGAATTCGCCCGTTCCTTCCCACTCTTTTTTCTGTGGGTTCCACGACATAACCTCTTCGGCCTGCATACATCGTCTGTGAACTTTTGCAATCTCCGCCATAACTGTATTTGCAGAGATTCCAAGCTCTTCGTATATCATCTCTGCGCGAAGCTCTCGGTATTCGACAACTTCATCACGCGCAAGAATCCTCGATGCAGCCGTTGCCGCACTTCGTCTGTTCTGTTTGCCGTCTTGACTCTCTCCGTATCCTGCCGCAAGCGCAGCCTCTGCTTTGCACATTCCATCTTCGAGGTTTTCTATGAAAAGCTTTTCTTTCTTCTTGAGCTTTTTTTCAAGCTCTATAAGGCGGTCTTTTTTCTCCTTTTCCATTTTTCTGCGCTCCCGATTTTGTATAAAAAAAGACTGGCAACGGAGCGTATGTCCGCCGTCAGCCTCTGCTCACAAGCATAGTGTATCATAGAAAAAACGACTGTGCGTCTCAATTTTGTCTCAATTTTGTCTCATCCTAACTTCTGACCACGCCGAATAGAGCCCTTGTGAAATTCTCAAGAGCTCTCTCCCTTTTTCGAAACGCCGTCGCCCGGCTTATGTGTTCTTTCATCGCGATGTCTTCCATACTGCGATGCTCGACGTATGACATACACAGTATTTTCGTCTCGTCTTCATCCAGAGCTTCAAGAGCTCCCTCAATGCGCCGAATCTCCTTCGAGACTTTTTCAAGCCTCTCTTTTTCGCTATCAAGGTTTGAACTTAAGATTTTGCACCGCATATCCTTCCTCTCCCCCGGTGGATATGTTTCTTCGCACGTCCGCAGTAGCGCTTCAATCTCTACAACCTGCCGCCTAATCGCTTTCTCGGATATTCGCTTGTTTCGAAGTGTTTTCAGTTCCTCTGCAGCCGGCACCGTGTAATCCATCTTTTTTCACTCCTTTTTTCGATTTCACATCGTGCGCGTGAATACTGTATCGCGCCTGCACCCCTCCGCGCAAGATTTCTCAACATTTTTCAACATCGAGGTCTGTCTGTTCTCCCTAACGCGAGAATATCCACCCCTCATCCGTCATGGTCGTAAAACTTTACACATTTACAAGTTTTTACAATGGCGGTCTCTCACCGCCTCTCCAACGGCTCCCTTGTGTAAAGGGAGCTGTCACGAAGTGACTGAGGGATTGTCGTCATCCACTCGTCTTTTCCGTTCCCCTTCGGGAGTCTTAACATATTTAAAATATAAATATCCGAACTCATTACCCTCGCTCTCAACAAGCTTGTACCCCTTCGGAGCTCTGGGTGGTTTCTCAACGCTGTAATCTCTTATAATAAGGTTAACTCGCTCCTTTTCAGGAGCTTCAATGTTTCGTGTTCTGTAATACCTGTGTCCGCCCTGTTCTGGCTTCCAGTGATTAAATAAGTAATTCGCAAGACCTGTGAAGTCTGCGCCGTAGTCTTCGCCGTTATATCTGTTGTGTTCACGGAGCTTATCAATGTCGACGATTTCTCCGTATATCCATTGTTCTTGGATAATCTCTTCTGGAACTCCGTCCGATATCATATGAAAATGTATTCTGCGTGTCTTCTTTCCCTTTCCCATATATACCATGAGCTTCGCATCCGGGAAACGGCGTCTGATTCTGCGGACAAATGCTGCGCGGATTCTTCTTGCTTCCGAAAAAGTATGTACTTCGTATTCGTCGTCAAAGGTGAGAGTTGAGTAAAGAGAGTTTCCTGCTCTGAATGTGTTGTTAACAAGCTGCGCATGGTGGCGTCGCGCTATCTCCGTGTTGTGCCTCTCCCGCTCTTCGTCGTTTTTGAATCTCGGCTTCGGTTTCGACTTCTTGAGATTTACCGTATTGTCCGCAACGGTATATATAATTTGTTCGCATACCGCCCCGGCATATATCGCCCGCTTAACTCTCTTCATTCTTACTCCCCCCTTTCGTATCCTCCAAAGCCTTCCCCTTGAGGGGAAGGTGTCGGCACCGCCGACGGATGAGGTGTCGCCACCTTTTACATCCGTCCGCTCGACATCTTCGCCGCAAGTCGCTCAAGCTTTTCTTTCTTAATGCGCTCGACTTCCTCTGCGCACCCGTTAATCTCCTTCACCTGAAAGAGCATAATCTCAACATCCGCAATCTCTTCCGGTATGTTGTGTGGCTTTCCTCTATGCTTTTTGTTTATCGCCTGTATAAGTTCGGCGCATTCCTCAATGCAAAGTTGCTCCTGCCGTTCTCTGCCGTAGAGGTCTATCGCCGCGAGGCATATCTCTTCTGCAAACATCTCAAAATCCTTCCTATGTATTTATCTTTCCTTTTCTGCCTCCCTTGCCTAAAGGGATGGGACCGTCGCGAGACGGTGGATGGATACTTCCCTTCCTATGTCTTCACCTTGTTTTTCTTTTTTTCTTTGCCGCTTCGTATTTCGCATGCCTTGTTTTGTTTAGGATCTTAAACGTCTCGTGCGCTTCCGCGCTTTCGGTCTCTTTTGTATAGAATACATATCTGCATTTGCGGCACCGCCGCTTCCGAATAACCGAGCGCCTCTCGTTCTCGGTGCAGACAACAGCCGTCTTCCCATTACACTTCGGACACTTCATTCCTCGGCTCTCCTTTCTCCGTAACTGCAAAAGTCATCGGGATTGCTTCCGAGTGGCATTATCTTGTCGGGATGTTCGCACCACATACCGCCCATAATTAAATCAAGGCAATGTTTGCAATCCTTACACCTTACCACTTTCACAAAGTCAGCTTTGTTTTTGAATCTGTGGCAATGACCCATTGCTCTCTCATCATCTTCGTCCATACAATCTCTTTCTGCACAAATTTCGCCGTGAATACATTTCTCGCATAAAGTCATTCTGCCTTACCTCCGTCCAATATTGTCAACATATCCTCAACGAAAACAACCGCATCAACAGGCTCATTATGAATCTTCGCGAGTATCAAGCTTGCAACGCTATCTTTGCCACCGGAGCAAAACAATACCCTCATCGTCATCGTCATCCTTTCCTTTCGTAGTCGCTTTCGGAGCTTGAGGACACATCCGCAAGCTCCGTTTTCTTTTTTATTCAAATAATTTCGGGAAGTTTCGGTGCATCCATGCCTCGTCTATCGGTACGCTGCCGAAATCTTCCCCGGCAACACCTGCAAAAACAATCGTGCCGACAAACATCTGCCCGAACATACTGCAGTTGTATGGAAGTCCTTTCATCTTGCCTTCCTCATTGCAGATGATAACAAGGTCTGATGTCAGCGTAAATGTTTCTATATGTCCGCCGACAATCTCCTGAAAGCTCTCAAGCGTGTTTTCAACAAACTTCGCCTTCGGCTTCTTTCCCGCTTCTTTGACAATAACGCGAATCTTCTGCATATCATCGCCCTCCGGTTATAGACTTTGGAATCACCCTCGGTTTCCCCGATGTTCTGTGAATTATAACCAGCTCGTTTGCCGTGTCTTTTGCAACGAGCCAGTTCTCGACATTCAGCCCAACCGCGTGGATGAGCTTCTTCTGTCTGACCGTCGGTCTCTTTCCGTGCTTCATATTATCACCTCAAAACGGAAGCGGCTCGAGGTCGCCGTCGTCAACCTCTCCCCACTCCGACACATTGAATTCCTGAGCCTCGCCATCGTTGCCTCCCTTGCCTAAAGGGAGGG
>JAZQSI010000049.1:0-27064 GCA_045629985.1 Eubacteriales bacterium | reverse complement strand
GGCACACAGCGCGAGTCAATGAGCATTGAACCGAGCACAGACTGCTCCGCTTCTACATTGTGCGGAAGTCTTGCGCCGATAATTTCATCCATTTCAAAAACCTCCCGGTTTTAAAATTTATGCTTCTTTTACCATTACCGTAAGCTTGCCGGAAACCTCGTTATAAAGCTTTACCTTTACTTCATAAGTACCAAACTGCTTGATGGTATCGGAAAGTACAAGCTTGTGCTTGTCAATCTCAATCTTGTGCTGTGCCTTGAGAGCTGCGGCAATGTCAGACGATGTTACAGAACCGAAAAGTCTTCCGCCTGCTCCTGCCTTTGCCTTTACTTCAACCTTCATATTTGCAAGCTCGCCTGCAAGCTTCTGGGCTGCTTCCTTTTCCCTTGCGATACGGGCAAGGTTTGCCTCTTCGGTGATGCGGGCAGCATTTAAGTTGTCAGCGGTTGCTTCCTTTGCAAGATTCTTCGGAAAGAGGAAGTTTCTTGCATATCCGTCAGATACGTTTATAATCTGACCTTTTTTACCCTGACCTTTTACATCTGCATTTAAAATTACTTTCATTGTTTTATTCCTCCGTGTTTGTATAAGGGTTTATCCAAGAAGTTCATCAATCGCGCCTTCAAGCTCTCTCGTGACTTCTTCTATTGTCTTATCATGCACCTGACAGCCGGCAGTGTCAAAGTGGCCGCCGCCGCCAAGCTTTTCAAGAATAACCTGAACGTTTATATCACCGAGTGAACGTGCGGAGATATTTACTGCGCTCTGGTCTTTATAGATAACGAACGATGCCTGAACTCCCTGAATTGTAAGAAGCTCGTCTGCCGCCTGAGCTGCAAGCTTTCGGTCGCTCTGCCCGTTGTACTCAACTATTGCAACCCTTTCATGGTACATACGCGCAAGCTTTACAAGCTCTGCTCTCTTGACATACGCGTCGATATCATCCTGAAGAATGCGCTTAAGCTCGACCGTGTCTGCTCCTGCACGGCGCAGATATGCCGCCGCTTCAAAGGTTCTGACTCCCGTTTTCATCGTAAATTTCTTGGTGTCTATAACGATACCTGAAAGCAGTGCCTCTGCCTCACTCGGCAAAACATCTCTCGTTTCAACAAGATACTGCAAAAGCTCCGTAACAAGCTCACACGTGCTCGATGCATACGGCTCGTGAAAAGAAAGAACCGCGCCCTCGATATATTCCGTACCTCTGCGGTGGTGGTCGATGACTGCAACCTTGTTTGCCGACTCTAAAAGCGCTTCAGACTCAACAACAGGTTTTCTGTTTGTATCAACCACGACAAGAAGCGTGTCGCTGTCCGCCTCGAGGAGAGCTTCTTCCGCGCTTATGAATATGCCTTCATATGCCGGCTCTGACTTTATCTTTTTTATGAGTGCATCGGCACTTGTTCTTGTCCCTGCGACAATCGCCGCACTCTTTCCGATTTTTCTTGCGATACAAGCTATGCCTACTGCCGCGCCAACGCTGTCGTTATCGGCATCCTTATGACCCATTATGATAACGCCGGAGCTGTCGCGGATAAGTCCCTCAAGAGCGTTCGCCATAACGCGGGACTTGACCTTCGTTCTCTTCTCAAGCTCCTGCGAGCGTCCACCGAAGAAAGCAAAGCTGAACTTATCTCTTATAACCGCCTGGTCACCACCGCGGGAAAGAGCCATATCAATAGCAAGGCGCGCATTTCGCCTATTCTCAAGGAAGTCCTGGCCATCCTTTCCGATACCGATTGAAAGCGTAACTTTTATTCCGTTCTTGCTCTCTATCTCGCGCACAGAATCAAGAATCGAGAATTTTTCAGCCGTGTATTTCTCAAGAAAGCGCTGCTGGAAAATATATAGATATTTATCACGCTCATACTTTAAGAAGATTCCGTTTGATGCCTCAGTCCAGCTTGCAAGGCGCTTGTCAACCTCTGCAATGATGGTTGAGCGCTCGGCATCGTTTAAGCCATTCATAATCTCCGTGTAGTTATCTATCATAATGACCGAAACCATCTGGCGTGAGTTTTCGTACTCCGTGATTGCCTCTTCGTACTCCGAAACGTCAAGCCAATGAAGAGTGATAAGGGGTGCTGATTCTCCCCCGTCATCGGGATAGAAGACATTGCCGTAAACCCTGTACTTCTTATCGCGAACAGACACCTTATCGGGGCATTCGCTCTTACCCTCATTCACCCACGAAAGGTCAAACTCGGGGATAAGATCGAAAAGCTTTTCGTCGTAGATATGGTCGTGCTCTCCCGCCATATCGGTAAACGCAGGGTTTCCCCATACTACCTCGCCTGTGTCGCGCTTTATAACGACCGTCGGCATCGGAAAGCTCATTACCGAATCACGGCTCGCCTGTTTTATTTGCGAAAATGTTTTTTCAATATTCTTTTTAAGATTTCTTTCACGCGCATCTGCATTTACAAGAAATACAACAAAAATACCTGCAGCAACCACAATCTCGGCAATCGCAAGACGGTAATCTGCAACAAAAAATGATATTACAGCAAATGCAAAAACAGCTATGAAACTTGCCATAAATCGCGGTTCTATCGATTTAGCCAATCTTTTTTTCATAATTTTGCTCCCTATAACCGAATGATAGTAATTCATAGTATAGTATATCACAAACATCTCGTTTTGTCCAATGATATATGATAATAATTTGACCTTTTGGACAATTAGTGGTAAGATAATGATATATTGCAAATTCTAAGGTAAAGGAGAAGGGTGTATGTCCGGCTTTTTCAAGGCCTTGCGGTCCTTTTTCAAACAGGTTGACACAAAGCTTCTTGCACTTTGCATTTTTGCTTCCGTCTTCGGTATGATTCTCATCGCAAGTGCAACCAGGAGCATGGGAAGCGGAAGCTTTATAAAAGTTCAGCTCGTCGCAACACTCATCGGTATTGCCCTCTATCTTTTGCTTTCGTGGATTGACCTTGACTCAATAAGCTCGTGGTGGAAATACGTGTATCTCGCAAACTTGCTTCTCATCCTCATCCTCTTCATCTTCGGTACCGGAAGTGAGGAGACCGGTAATCGCGCGTGGATACGCTTTGGCAGCATAGGCATTCAGCCTGCAGAGCTTGGCAAATTCCTTTTTATCGTTTACCTCGCAGGACACATATCCTCGCTTGAGGACAGACTTGCTTCCCCTGTTTCAATCCTCGTGATATCCGCTTTTGCACTTATCCCGATTGCACTTTTGTATATCGTATCATCCGACCTTGGCTCGGTGCTTGTTTACCTCATAATCTTCGCTGTTATGATGTTCTGTGCAGGTATTAAGCTCCGCTGGTTTGCAGGTGCAGCACTTACCGTTGCGGCAGCAAGCCCTCTCATCTGGAAATTCGTTCTCCGCCCCGACCAGAAAATGCGTCTGCTCGTTGTTTTTAACCCCGAGCTTGACCCATTGGGCCGCGGCTACCACGCGATACAGAGTAAAATCGCAATCGGTTCGGGGCAGTTTTTCGGACGCGGACTCGGACAAGGCACGCAGACACAGCTCGGATATCTTCCTGCCAAGCAGACGGACTTTATCTTCTCCGTCGCAGGCGAAGAAATCGGTTTTTTCGGTTGTCTTCTTATAATCGCAGTTCTTTCGCTTATAATTTTCCGCTGTCTCGAAGTTACAATGCGCTCCTCAACCTTCTCTTCATATCTCGTATGCTCCGGAGTTTCTGCTCTTCTCATCGCGCAGACAGTTGAAAACATAGGTATGTGCACGGGCCTTATGCCCGTTATCGGTCTTACTCTTCCGCTCTTTTCCTACGGTGGCTCGAGCGTTCTCGCGGTTTATATGGTGCTCGGACTCATAAGCTCGGCGCGAATGCGTGCGCGGCCATCAAGACTTTCAAATTAAGTAGCAAAAAATCTGTATGAACTTTCATACAGATTTTTTTATTACAATACCCGAAAGAAGGAAAACTGCAATCAGGTTCGGAACCATCATCATTCCGTTGAACATATCAGAAAGCTCCCATATCCCCTCTACACTCATCATTGCCCCGACACATACCGAGAGAGCATAAATTATTCTGTATATTTTTCTCGCGCTCTCCCGCTCTCCCGCGAGATAGAACACGCAACTTTCGCCGTAATATGACCACCCGAGTATTGTTGTCAGAGCAAAGAGAATCACCGACACTCCGACAAAGATTCCGCCGAATTTTCCTATATGCGCGCCAAACGCCGCCGTAACAAGCTCAGCGCCCGTAAGATTTCCGTCACTTACTCCCGAACTTACTATGATTATAGCAGCTACCGTACACATAACGATCGTATCGACAAAAACCTCTAAAACCCCCCAATACCCTTGTATCACGGGGCTTTTCGCATCAGCCGCGGCGTGCACTATCGGTGAGCTTCCAAGGCCTGCCTCATTTGAAAAAACGCCGCGTGCTATGCCGAAGCGCATCGCACGCCGCATCATTTCGCCACCCATTGCACCGTAAACTGCGCGTGGTGTGAGTGCCGCCTTGAATATTTCCGCAAGCGCCGAGGCTGTTTTTTTTACATCAGAAAGCATTATAAACACGCATATTCCTATAAAGAAAAGGGCCATTACGGGAACTATCTTTTCCACTGTTTTCGAAAGCTTTCCGATTCCGCCGCTGACACTTGCCCACGCAATAAACGAGAGTGTTCCCCCAACAACAAGTGGCGGAAGCTTTACCCAGCCGTCAATAACGCGGGCAATGGAGTTTGCCTGATTCATTCCACCCATGCCGATGCAGGCAAGAGCTCCTGATACAGCAAATATTACAGCAAGCCACCGCCAGCCTTTTCCGAGGCCGCTCTCTATATAGTACATGGGGCCGCCGTAATACCCGTCTTTCTTGCTTTTTCTGAAATGCACAGCGAGAAAAACCTCGGCATATTTTGTCGCCATTCCGAAGATTGCCGCAACCCACATCCAGAAAACAGCTCCCGCACCGCCTGAGGCGATTGCCGTTGCAACGCCGATGAGGTTTCCGCTTCCGATTGTGGATGCAAGTGCAGACGATAGAGCCTGATACGGCGAGATACCGCACGCTGTTTTGTTCTTTTTGGCAAAAAGACTCCCAAGAGTTTCAGAAAGCCATACTCTCACATTCAATATCTGAAAAAACTTGAGCCTTACAGTGAGATATACCCCACACCCTACAAGAAGAATGAGCATAGGCGCTCCCCAGAGAGTCTTATTTATTGCACTTATAATATTTTCCATTTCTACACCACACACATTTTTTCTATTCCAAAATATTGAATGTGGCGATAAAATATTACATGTAGGTTTCAAAACGCCTTTTTCTGTTGCAAAAAAAACTCACTGATTGTATAATAAACTTGGTAAGTTATATCACACAGGAGGTGGTGCACGTGAAGCGGCATATAGCCCGAATAACGCTTTTCATTATACTCATAAGCTTATGTTCTTTTCTCTTTGCTGTTCCGACAGCTGCAGAGGGCGAGGTTTTCGTTGCCGCAGGTAATACGGTTCTCCCCCTCTCTGATGCCAGACCGATGCGGTCAAACGGCACGTGGTACATAGATTATCAGTGTTTTTCCGAAGGCACACTTAAAATGAACACCTCTTACAATGCCGCAGAAGGAAAACTCGTTCTGTACAACTGGGACACCACGCTCATTTTTGACATTCACAACTCGACAGCGTATGTCGTGGGTGACAATGTGCAGTACAAGGCGGCAACCGTCGTCGCAAACGGAACAGTTTATATCCCCGTCCAGTTCACGGCGCAGATTCTCGACTTTGAGTACGACTATTATCCCGATGTTCCGCTTATCCGCATAAAGCGCGCTGATGACATTCCTTATGCTATGTTCCAATACATCGCAAAGAGCGCTATTCCCGGGCTTATTGAGGAATATAACAATAAAAAAGCAACGCAGAACAATGTAACCCGGCCCACTGTTCAGGAAGTGACGAAAAAGCAGACATTGCGACTCACTTTCAACATTGAGAACGGCAAAAACTTCGGCAAAATCCTCTCCACCCTTTCTTCGTACGGTTTTTCGGGAACTTTCTTTATAGACCAGAGAGCAATTCCGCAATGCGAAAACGAAATACGCAAGGCTATTGTGCAGGGGCATTCGATAGGCATTCTCGCAAACAATATCGATGACTTGTCACCGTCAAACGCAAAGCTCTTTGACATTGCAAAGACAAAAACGCGCCTTGTGAGGTTCAAAGGCGGTTCAAAAAGTCTTTCAGACGAGGATGTCGAGAAGATTATCGCCCTTGGCTACAGACTGTGGGATGCAAACATATATCCGACCGGAACCTCGGCATCCAGGATATATTCAAATGCCGTCACAAAGCTTAAATCTTCGTCGCGCTCACCGGTTCTTGAGCTTTCTGATTCTGACATCGCCGCAAACTCTCTTGCAAGAATTCTTAAACATTTAAAGTCTGAAAATTACAGCTCATACATCATTCACATTCTCGACACTCCCGTAAATCAGAGATCCGAACGAAGATAAAAAAGACATAAAAAAGCGAATTGGCTTTTTGCCAATTCGCTTTTTTGCATTTAATAATTATTCGTGGCAGTCGCAGTCGCCGTCGCAGTCACAATCGTCACCGCAGCAGCACTCGTCCGCATCGAACTCAAGGTCCTCACCACAGTTCGGGCACTGGATAGAGCCGAGAGCAAGAATGTCCTCATCTACCATTATTGAATCGCCGCAAGTCGGGCAGACGATTTCGTAGTTGAAGCAGTCGCAATCGCAATCATCGCCGCAATCGCAATCGTCATCGCCACAGCAGTCACAATCTTCGTCGAATGCGCCTTCAAGCTCAAGGAGCTCTTCTGCAACTTCGTCAAGCTCGTCGCTCATGCTGTCAGTAACAGCTTCGAGGTCAGAAACCGATGCTGCAAGCTCGTCGATAACATCGACGATAGCGAGAAGAAGCTTTGATTCCTTTGTATCGGGAGCAATCTCAAGGCCGTCACAGAGGCCGCGGAGATATGCTGCTCTTTCAAGTATATCCATTTGAAAGTACCTCCAGACTTACTTCGCGCGCTCGAGGTATTCGCCTGTTCTTGTGTCAATCTTGATTCTGTCGCCAATGTTGATGAAGAGCGGAACGCGAACTTCAGCGCCTGTCTCAACAGTAGCCGGCTTTGTAACGTTGGTAGCTGTATCGCCCTTGAGGCCCGGCTCTGTCTCGGTAATCTCAAGCTCTACGAAGTTAGGCGGTTCAACGCTGAATACATTGCCCTTGAAGGAAACGAACTTAACGACCATGTTCTCCTTAACAAACTTAAAGCTTTCAGGAAGCTTGTCAGCGTTAAGCGGCTCCTGCTCGTAAGTCTCTTCGTCCATGAAGTGCCAAAGCTCACCGTCGTTGTAGAGGTACTGCATATCCTTTCTCTCTACGAATGCCGGCGGGAATTTATCTGTCGGGTTGAAAGAAGTTTCAACAACTGCGCCGGTAACAACGTTTCTGTACTTTGTACGTACAAAAGCTGCACCTTTACCGGGCTTAACGTGCTGGAACTCGATAACCTGCATTACCTGTCCGTCCATTTCAAAAGTTACACCGTTTCTGAATTCACCTGCAGAAATCATTTTTATATCCTCCGTTTTCTTCTGTATATATCTTTATATATTCTACCCTATTTCACTCTGTTTTGCAAGAAAAATTTTCTAATCTAATTCATCTCGCACAAAACTTTTACTCCGAGCGGGTAAACAAGCTTTCCGAATCCGCATATCATTCCCTTGCAAACGGCAGAAATCACCGACTTGTGGCGGAATTCTTCCCTTGCGTGAATGTTGCTCAAGTGAACCTCAATACAAGGAACCTCAACAGAGGCAATCGCATCGCGGATTGCGATGCTGTAATGCGAATACGCACCTGCATTGATGACAACACCATCAAACTTCTCATCCCTTGCACGGTAGAGAAGGTCAATTATCTCCCCCTCATGATTTGACTGGAATGCCGAGATTTCGACTCCGAGGTCCTTCGTGCTCTCTTTGGTGTAGTTGATTATATCATCGAGTGTATCATGACCGTAAATTTCAGGCTCGCGCTTCCCCAGGTTGTTTAAGTTCGGGCCGTTTAAAATCATTATCTTTTTCATCATTCAAACATCCTCCTTTTGCCGAGCGGCTTAACCTTTATCGAAAGGATGCCGCAACGCTTTGCGCCGATTATGTCTGTAACAAATTTATCTCCCACAAGCGCTGTCGTGTCACGCGTGCCGCCAAGCTTCTCCATCGCGCGGCGGATGGTTTTCCTGCTCGGCTTTCCGCTCTTCCAGTAGTAGTCAACACCGAGCGGCTCGCAGTATTTCTTTACCCTTTCCTCGCCGTTGTTTGAAACGATGGCAAGCGCTATTCCGTTCTCGGAAAGAGATTTTGCCCAGCGCACAGTCGCGTCATCGGGGACTTCATTTTCATACATCGCAAGCGTATTGTCAAGGTCTGCAATGAGAACCTTTATCCCAAGCTCTGACAAGAACTCTCCCGTGAGATCATACGCTCTGTTAAATTCAAGATCCGCTCTTAATAGTGAAAACATTTTCCCCTCCGAATATCGTATATTTCTTTTTAATATACTGTTTTAAGCCTGTTTTTTGGAGCGCGCGAACACGATAAAGAGAATCGAGCTCACCGCAAGAAGCATCGGATAGTAAAGCTTCGGTATAATGTCAAACGCGGATAAGCTTCCGCCAAGCTCCGTAACCGTAGAGAGAGCGATGAGCATCTGCGCGCCATACGGGATGATTGCTTGGAAGAAACACGAGAAGGTGTCGAGAATTGATGCCGACTTCTTCGGTTCAATACCGTATTCTTCCGAAATTTCCTTTGCAATCGGGTTTGCCATAACGATTGCAACCGTGTTGTTTGCCGTTGCAATGTCAAGAACTCCGACAAGTGCAGCCATACCAAGCTGACCGCCCCGACGACCCTTGAAGACTTTTCTTATTCCGTTAAGAAGCGCATCAAATCCGCCATGCTCGCGGATGAGCGCGCATATTGCGGATACGAGGATTGCGACCATCGCAGTTTCAAACATACCCGAAGCTCCGCTTCCCATATTTGCGAGAAGGTCCGTCGCCGCAGTAGCACCCGTTGCGACCATGATGATTGCGCCCGATACGATACCGATGAGAAGAACTATAAATACGTTTATTCCGACGATACCGCCTACAAGAACAAGGATATACGGGATAATCTGAACGAGATTGTATGTATTCTCAACCGTTCCGCTTATCTCGGTACCGAGAGACATCGCAAGGAGAAGAATAATTGAGACCACAGCCGCAGGGAGCGCAATAAGGAAGTTTGCGCGGAACTTGTCCTTCATATGACAGCCCTGACCATTGCATGCGGCGATTGTCGTGTCTGAAATAAAGGAGAGGTTGTCTCCAAACATCGCGCCACCCATAACCGATGCAACGCAGAGCGCCATATCAAATCCCGATGCACGTGAAACCGCAACCGCGATAGGTGTGATAAGGGTAATCGTTCCTACGCTCGTTCCCATTGAAAGAGAAACGAGACACGCAACAACGAAGAGAACCGCAACCGCAAACTGTGCAGGGATATGCGAAAGCATAAAGTAAGCAACGCTCTCTGCACTGCCGCGACCGACAACGCCGACGAAGATTCCCGCTTCGAGGAAGATAAGAATCATCGTTACGATATTTTTATCGCCGATTCCGTTACCCATTATGGAAAGCTTTTCGTCAAATTTAAGTTTCTTGTTCTGGAAACACGCAACAAGAAGCGCGATAAGAAAAATTACAACTATCGGAATCTTGTAAAAGCCCATCGGTATCTTAAGTATGTACTCAAAAACAATTCCGAGACCAAGATAAAGTACCAAGAAGACTCCAATCGGCAAGAGTGCCCATACATTTCCCTTTTTCATGTTTACCACCCACTAATTTTTATAAATTTTATTTATTATAACACACAAAACGCAGTTTTTCAATAATACGGAGGTTTCTTATGAAGATATGTTTGCTGACATCCCAAAACGACAGAACTTTGCCGCAATCGCGCGGATTTCTTCGCGGTATGCTGTCCCATATCGCGGACGGCGATACTCTTCGCGCAAGAAAGACTCTCCCGTATGACACGGCGGATATTCTCGTTGTCTCTGCCGTGAATTCTCGTCCCGAAATCGCGCTCCCCTTACGCCGTGAAGCCGCACGCATGCGTGCGCGCGGAGTGTTTCTTGATTCGAGTGCTCCCCCTGACGCGGAATTTTCCGCGTCCCTCACAGAGCACGGCTTGGCTGTTTTTGCCCCATTTTCCGAGATCCTCCCGAAAGACGTCACCCCCGTTATTGAAGCGTCGGTTTCAGGCGGCAGTCTCGCCGAGTATTTTGAGGAAATAAGTTCCCGAGTTTCCCGCTTTGCGGTTTCAGTAAGCCCCTCTTCATATGAGTTCTCCCTGCCTTACGAAAGAGGCTCTGATCTGCCGCTTTCGTCACAGTCGCTCAGTCGCATTCTCGCACGATTTAACCCCGATGTTTTCTTCTCTCCGCAGCTTTACTTCAAATACTTTATGTATGAGCCATCACCCGACAGAGTAAATCTCGTTCTTTTCGACGATGCGGAAACCATTTCTCACAAGCTTCGCCTTGCAAAAAAGCATGGCGCAAGCCATGCTTTTCTTTTGTGGGATGAAGTTGCCGATATATTTGACGAAATTTTCTTCTAACTCTTTTGCGCAAGGCGCGCGCATTGCTCCTCATCCGGAGTTGCGTATGCCGTGTAGTAGTTTGTGTATATAACTCTTCCGGGAGCTGCACCCTGCGGCTTCTTGACGAATTTGACGCGAGTATAGTCCACAGGCACATTTACGGAGTTCTTCGCCCTCGAATATGTCGCCGCAATGATTGCCGCCTCGGTTATCGTGCGGTCAGGAAGTTCTGCCCCTGCACACTCTACTATTACGTGTGAACCCGGGATATTCTTCGTATGAAGCCAGAGGTCTCCTTTTAGCGCGCTTTTGAGTGTGAGCGCATCATTCTGCTTGTTGTTCTTTCCTGCGTATATGACAAATCCGTCGCTCGAAACGAAGCGGTACGGCTCAAGCGCACGCGCCTTTTTCTTCGGCTGAGCTTTTCCGCGGTCTATATACCCCGTTTCAGAAAGCTCCTCGCGGATTTCCGCAATAGTCGTCTCGGAGTCTGCCTTTTCGATACTCTCAAGCACACTTTCAAGGTATATAAGCTCTTCTTCACCGAGCTTTATCTGCTCCGTAAGGTAGTGTTCTGCATTCTTCATGCGGCGGTATTCCTTGAAGAGCTTTTCGGAATTCTCCTGCGGGGTTAGGCGCGAATCGAGCTTCAGCGTAATTTCCTCACCCTCGGAGAAATAGTTACTCGTCGTAAACGAGGTCATTCCCTTTTCAAGTCTGTAAATATTAGCGGCAATAAGCTCTGCTCTTTCGCGAAGGCTCTCGCGCTCGCCGGCTTCACAAAGCTCTTTCTTTTGGAGGGCAAGCTTTCTCTCTGTTCTCGAGAGCGCCGTCTTTACGACCTGCGTTATACCGTAAGTCTTTGCGCGCATACTGTCGTTTATCTCGCGCTTTTCGTAAAATTCGGACAAGGTGTCCGAAAGCGAAGTTTTCTCTTCACATCGCATCTTTCCGTCATACTGCGTTATCGGAAAGAAAGAAAATTCAAACGGCTCTTTGCCGTCATAGACTATGCACGGTCTTGCCTCTCCGTTTGCCATATCGAATATTGCCGAAGCAAGCTTTTCACGCGTTTCGGGATTTAGTGATGACATATGCACCGTCACATCTCCGCACGCGCGATACGCAAGCTCGCGGCAAACGAGCGGTGAAAGACCGAGGAATGTGGACAGAATCCACTTCTCACAGAGAATTTCCTCTTTTTCATTGGAAATTATGTCAAAGAGCTCGGCTCTTGAATAATCCTTTGCGGATATCTTCTCCTGGCGCGGCGGGAGCTCGTAAAAAAGCCCCGGCAGCACCTGACGTCGCGAGCTTTGTTCAAGGTCAACGCGCTTTAAGCAGTCGATTATTCTATCCTCGGCATCGCGCAGGATTATGTTTGAATGTCGCGCCATAATCTCGCAAGTGAGTGTGCGTTTTGACAACACACCCATCTCATCAGTCACCTCGAAGCAGATATCAATAATCCTCTCCGCCTCTGGCGAGCTTACGGATGCAATTCTTCCGTTTGTGAGATGTTTTCGGAGAAGCATACAGAACATCGGTGCAACGGCAGGGTTCTCGCGCGTGCGCGATGTCAGATAAACTCTCGGGAAAGACGCATTTGCAGAAACGAGAAGGCGTTTTCCTTTTACTTCTGGCCCGCGCAGGGCAATGACAATATCATCGCGCGACGGCTGATGGATTTTATCAACACGTGCCCCCACAAGAATCGAGGATAGCTCCTGCGAAAGCGCACCTATATAGCTTGCATCAAGTGCCATAACTGTCAGTTTTTCCTTTCGGATATTTTAAAGTAATTTGTCGCATCAGTATTGCTTTCCACAACGGATACCGTAAGCGACGGAAAGCTTTCACGGATTATTTCACAAATCTTTTCGCAGACGATATTCTCTGTTGCAAAATGACCTGCATCAATCGCGTTTATTGAAAGCTCACGCGCATCAAGGAACTGGTTGTGCTTTATGTCGGCAGTGACGATTGTGTCGCAACCGAGGCGCGCTGCTTCAACTATGTAGTCTCCGCACGAGCCGCCGCCGACAGCAAGTTTCTTTACCGGCTTTCCGGCGTTATGGAAGCGAACCCCCTCACACGGAAGTTTTTCGCAAACGAACGCAAGAAACTCCGAAAGTTCCGTCTCGCGTCTGATTTCCCCGAAACGGCCGATTCCTACCGTGCCATCCTCTACGGGGTCGAGTGGTTTCGCGTTTTCTATCCCGAGAAGGTCTGCAAGGATATCATTGACACCTCCGCGTGCAGAATCAAGGTTTGTGTGCATGCAAATCGCCGCGATACCTTCCTCTGCTAAGGAAAGGACAAGGCTTCCCGTCACGGTCTCATCCGTTATGCTCTTTTCAGCGTTGAAAATTATCGGATGGTGCGAAACTATAAGCTCAGCACCCGTATCTTTTGCCTCACGTATTACGTCTCCCGTTATATCGAGCGCAACGAGGACTTTTTTCACCTCACGTTCGCCTCTTCCTACGAGAAAGCCGGGGTTATCATAGGAAAGCGCAAGGCTTTTGGGTGCAAAATCAAAAAGCACTTTCAAAACATCGTTTACAGTTATCATAATGTTTTCCTCATTTCTCGGAGTGAATTTAAATCAATCTCGCGCCCGTTCTTTTCTTCTTCGGAAAGCGCGCCTGCCACGCTTCTGCACGAGAGTTCGCGCTCAAGCCTTTTTATAATCGCATCCGCATATTCTGCTGCAAGGCTCTCAGAAAGGGATACGCGGCTTATATACTTTTCAAACGGAGCATATGTAACCTTACCCGAGAATCGCGCCGAAATTATGTTGTACATATGCCCGCTCTCGGTGACTATTTCTTCCTTGTATATACAGAAACCTTCGCGGTAAAGATACTCTCGCAGGATTTCAACTTTCGTCATAGGTTGAAGGATGAGTGCTTTGCACTCTTTCACCCATTCTGATTTTCCTATTATTTCAGCAATCGTCTCACCGCCCATGCCCGCAATTACCACGCATTCGTGCGCATCTATTCCGCATAGGCCGTCGGCAAGACGTGTCTTTATAACGCCTCCAAAACCTGCAGAAGCTATTTCTTTCTCTGCATTTTTGAGCGGTCCTTCGTTTATATCGCTCGCCGTAATTCTGCCCACGCGTCCGCTTTCTGCAATGTATATCGAAACATAGCCATGGTCACAACCGCAATCCACCAAGCTTTCACACGGCGGAACGGCAGAGGCAACAGCAAGAAGACGCGGTCCTAATTCTCTCATCAAGTTACTTCTCTCCCAAATGAAAATTGCGTGTCACCGTATGACACGCAATTCTTTTAATTATTACTTGCCCTCAAGGTGATTGTTGAGCTTCTCGAGAAGTGCGTCAACATCAACGCCGTGAACTGCACATGCCTGCTCAAGTGTTTCGCCACGTGAAGCGGGGCATCCAAGGCAATGCATGCCAATCTCGAAGAAGTACGGAGCTGTCGTAACATCCATATCAAGAATATCACCAATGATGGTTTCTCTTGTAATCTGAGCCATATGAAACGCTCTCCTTTCGCTTTGATACTTCTATTATATAACCTATACATGTTTTTTTCAAGTAGATTTTCCTTTTTTATTTTTCGCGGCTTGCGAATGGAGAAACGAAAGTGCATCAGAAAGGCCGCCCACCTCATCAATAAGCCCGATATCCACCGCTTCTTTGCCGTAAATTACCGTTCCGACGTCCGTTGCAAGCTCGCCGACGGTCAGCATATACTCACGGAAACTTTCAGCCGTCATATTCGAATGACGCTCGACAAAGCTCGTTATGCGCTCCTGAACACGCTCAAAATAATTGAACGTCTGCGGTGCACCTACAACAACTCCGCTCATACGAACGGGATGTATCGTTATTGCGGCGCTTTCAGCTATTATCGAGCGGTCTGCAGCTACTGCGAGAGGCACTCCTATTGAGTGTCCTCCTCCGAGAATGAGTGACGCCGTCGGTTTAGTCATACCCGCAATCAGCTCCGCTATCGCAAGACCTGCTTCAATATCACCGCCGACGGTATTGAGCATAATGAGAAGCCCGTCAATTTCCTCATTCTCCTCTACTGCCGCGAGTGCGGGGCATATATGCTCATATTTTGTCGTTTTCGTATCGCTCCCGAGCACCGTATGTCCCTCTATCTGACCTATAATCGTTATGCAATGAATGTTCCCGCTCCTGCCGTGCGTTACAACAGAGCCTGTTTCAACTATCTCTTCGCGTATTTCTTTCTTTTCATCGCTTTTATCTGACATATTCTGACCTCCGTAATGTTTCTCTCACTATTTTAGGCAGAAATTCATTGTCTTATTCCGTAAATGTGTTATAATATAGTCAGCACATAAGCCGAAGGGAGAACTTAAGTATGGCAGAAGGACACCGCGAAAGACTTCGCCGCCGTTTTGAAGAAGAGAATATTGATACCATTCCCGATTATATAGTTCTTGAGCGTATGCTTCAGGGCGTTATTTCCCGCCGCGATACTTGTGAGCTTGCAAGACAGCTCATACGCGAATTCGGCGGTATTCCGCAGGTTATTGATGCGCCCGTTTCGGAGCTTTGCAAAATTCCCGGGATGGGTGAAGGTGCAGCGTCTTACATAAAGCTTATTCCCGCCTTTTACAGAAGATATTGCACGGACAAATGGGAAAAGCCGGTTATCTTCTCCCACGTTGACAGCGCGTCAGAATATCTTGCATCGCACTTTATCGGGTACAACACCGAAGTCCTCATCGTCATGTGTCTCGACTCAAACTCAAAGCTCCTCGCATGCCGCCCTGTTTTTGAGGGCTCGATCAACGCAATTGACATAAGCATTCGTAAAATACTTCAGTTTGCGCTCGCTTTTGATGCCACACGCGTAATAATCGGTCATAACCACCTGCACGGTGATGCTCTTCCGTCACTTGACGATATCAATACTACCGGAAAAATAGCAATTGCCCTGAGCTGTGCAGGCATTCGCCTTGATGACCATATAATCGTCGCGCAGGACGATCATATATCATTCGCTCAGAGCAATATACTTCCGAATATCAATGAACCCGAAAAGTTCAAAGAAATTCTTAATAATCTTCACTTATATGGTCGGGAGGCAAAAGAAGCAACTCCGGATGCTTGACGTAATATTTGAACAGCTTTATTGCTGATGCAAAATAATATCCGTCACATATGCGCTCGTCAAGTACGAAGCGCATATTTATTACATGTTTTGAATTTACATTGCCCTCGCGGTCAATCTCGTTGACAACTTCCTTTTTGCCTATCGCCATAAATGCCGAAGTCGTTCCGAACTCGTAAAGATGGTGATAAACGGGGCTTAAGCCTATCGAACCAACATTCGTCACGAATACTGACGAGTGGAACGGTGATACTTTATTTATGATTTTCGGCATAAGGCCTACCGAATCAAGCGTGCGCATGAGCCACACGACGAACTTCATAAGAAATCCGGGAAGTGCACTTAAGATGCGGATTGCAACATCGGTGTCGTTGCCCTTGTTTTTCTCATCCTCTGCCTTTGTCTCCGCAAGAGCTGCATTGAACTTCTCAACAATTTCCTTGAGAGTATCTGTCGGAGCAAACTCCGGTGTGAGCTGGCCTTCCTCGCCGTCCTCATCCATCGCTTTCTTTATTGTGAGCGATACTCTGAGATAGCTTCTTGCAAAAATCTTTCTTCCGCTTACAAAGCGGTTTATTCTCGGACGCTCAACGAGCGTTCTGACAATCGCCGCAACGAAGAAGTGATACATTGAAAGCCCCGGAATATTCTCGCGGTTTTCAACTATAAACTTGCGCAGTCCCGAAATATCTACCTGCTCGTCAAAGAAAATCTGGCTGTCAAGCCTTGTTCTCATAATATGCGGAATGAGATAGAACGTAGGATCCATCGACCTGACACGGAAGCCGTCATATCTGTCCCCGAGACGTCGTTTTCTTTTCTTGATCTCCGACATTTTCATTTCCCCTTTATATCCCCTATGTTTTTGATTGAACCTTCCTCGGCGCCGCGCTTTTTGTTCTTCTCTTTCTTCGGCCGCGCCTTGAAGTTTCTCTCTTTACCCTCTTTTCGTAGTGAGCCTCTGCCCCATCGCCTGCTTCGTACACGGTTTTTGAAACCCTGTATGATGCTTCTTCTTTTTCAAAGCCGAGGCGAACAACATACCGCCCGTGTTCAGGGCAACTTGCGAGAGTGAGATATCTGTCGTTACCCTCACTTATCCATTTTTTCCTGTCTGCACATATATTTTCACAGAACGGACATTTTACATCAGAGACTGTTTTGTCCGCGAAAGCATCGCGGCGCGTTCTGTATCTTCCGAGAAAGCCACACATAAGCGGTGCATCCTCATTCATAATCGCGCGGCGGCGAGCTCTCTGCATAAGCTCAGCGATACCGTTTACTATATCAAGCCTCTCTGCGACGAGTGCGGTGTAATACGCGTCGTTAAGCGCATCGTGCATCGGCTCTGTGGAGACTATATTGAAATGCTCCATCGCCGTCGCGAGAGATTTCTGGTTATCTCCTGATTCGCTCTGGATATTATAAATCAGCTGAAGGTCATACCAGTTGTTTATCCACGATGAGTCCTCACCGTACATTTCAATATTGCGGCGAAGCACGCGGATATCATCAGGTCCCCATGTGAGGAAGACGAAGTCGTCTCCGCACCATGTGCGAAGCTTTGACATGGCAGAGAGAAACTCCTCGCCGTGAGCGAGTTCTTCCTGCTTTATACCCGTTATCTGACGCACCTTGCGGTGGATTATTTTATAAAACTTCGGCCTTACATTTATTTTAAGGGTGTCTGCTGCTCTGAACTTCCGAGAGAGCTTGACTGCACCTATCTGGATTATCTCGCCGTAAAGCTTGTTGCCGGCTACATCGGCAACAACATCCTTGTTGGAACGCGCCTGGTTCCATTCAAGGTCCAATATGATATACGTCACGTCTTATACCCATCCTTAAAAATCTTCCTAGTACATTATATATGGAATACTCTCCTCTTGCAAGTATTTTTGACAAAAACTGACTTTTATCTTATAATTTTATTAATCTACGGAGGTGTTTTTCGTGAAAAAGAAAATGAACATTAAAAAGTTAATAGGCGTATTTGTCTTTCTGTCCTTGCTTTTTTCAATAGGCTATGCAATAGTCAGAATTGCGAACACTCCTGCCGTTGCCGCACCCGGCAGCGGTGCTCATCTGCGAAGTGACTATGTTCTTATGCTGCTTCAGTGTCTGCTGGGGCTTATAGTTATAGGCCTTCCGTCTTTTCTTGAGAAAAAATGGTCTTTCGAAATCCCGAATTATATGTGTATCCTGTATTTTATCTTCCTCTACTGCGCCATATACCTCGGAGAAGTGAGGAACTTCTATTACGTCGTTCCGCATTGGGATACGATTCTCCACGCTTTCTCCGGTGCAATGCTCGGAGCATTTGGCTTCACCCTCGTATCAATACTCAACGATTCAAGCAAGGTAAAAGTTACATTGAGCCCGCTTTTTGTCTGTCTCTTCGCTTTCTGCTTTGCAGTTGCCGTCGGCGCACTGTGGGAAATTTATGAGTTTGCGGGAGACGGTCTCTTCGGACTCAATATGCAGAAGTTCCGAACCGCAGAGGGAAATATCCTCATCGGACACGATGCACTCTCCGACACGATGAAAGATCTCATAATCGACTCTGTCGGCGCACTGCTCGTCGTCGTTATAGGCTATCTGACGATGCTTAAGAAAAAGAACAAAGAATAAAGAATAAAAGAAGCCCCATCGGGGCTTCTTTTATTTTGCAGTTTTTAATATCGCGGCAAGCTCAGGTCCGAGAAGCTTTACTGACTCTATCGCCTCACCGACGGAGTTCGCGCTCGTTCCGACCTCAATCAGCATTGAGCCGCGCGTCGCGTGCATATTGAATCTCTCCTTTCGGAGATTCATCGGGCGCATAATATTTTTATACTTTTCTTGCATCGCGTTCTGAAGCTTTACCGCGAGCTTTAAGTTCTCTGCCCAGTCGGGATGCGGAAGCCCGCTCTCTCCCGTTGACATAACCAGCATCATCTGAGCACACTGCTTTCCGTTTACGTTTGCAACGGTGCGGTACTTCGTTCCGTCGGATGCCGTCATCGCATCGCGGTGGACGTCTATCACGACCTTTATTGACGGGTTTTTCTTCAGCGTTTTTCCTATTGCATCGAGCGTCCTTGTGTATGAGCCGTTATATGACGGGCTGTCGTATATATTTCTGTCGTGGATAACAGATATTCCGTTTGCCTCAAGCGACTTTGCAAGCTCATCACCAATCCTTATCATATTGTAATTCTTGTCCGACGTGCGTTCAACATCAGTGAGAGTATAGTCCTCCCTGCCCTGCGGAAAATAACACTCGCTTCCGTGCGTGTGCACAATAAGGACATGGGGTCCATCTCCATTTAATTTGAACGGGAGTTTTGCCGACAGAAGCCATTTTAAGTCTATTCCTTTCGTGCTGTCGTTCTTAACCCAGATGTTTCCATACCGCACATAGCCCTTGTCAGAACTCGGGCTTATTGTTATGTTTTCTATCGGGTATGTATTTGCGCGTCTCTCGCCACCGGGTGTGTATTCCCATACCACGAGATTCTCCCGATTCGGCGGCGGTGAAATTTCCTCCACGCTGTCCTCCGATTGCAAGATGGCAGTTTCAGATGTTAGCAACTTCAGAATCTCCTTGTCCTCATCTTTTCTGACATACTGCGTCTCTCCTGATACGGCAAGACGAAAGAACTCTTCATTTTCCGAAAGCTTATCGATATATTCCATTGTCCTCTCCTGCATCTTCCCTTCAGAGAAAAACCTTATGATTACTGCAAAAAGCATAAAAGCCACTGCGACAGGCAATATTCCGCGTCCTCTTTTTTTCTTTTTCATAGAAGCAATAAACCTCCCTTGTTAAAGTATATTACCGGAAAGTCAAAAAAATGAGCCATAACAGGAAATCCCTGCTATGGCTCACGGTGTTTATTTATCTTTTGGCTCGGCGAGTGTTTACTCGGCGGTCGGAATACTGCTTTATTCCGGAAATTTTGCTGTCACTGTCCTGCATAAACTGCTTGAGCTTATCTTCAAAAGACATCTCAGCCGGCTTCTGCGGTGCAGGAGCGGCAGGTCTCTGGAAGCTCTGCTGCGGACGCGGAGGTGCAGGCTCTGCTTTCCTTATAGAGAGGCTGAGTCTTCCCTTTTCGTCTATCGCAATTACCTTTACCTTTACTTCCTGACCTACTTTGAGGTGCTCGTTTATATCGTTTACGAACGTGTGAGAAATTTCCGAAATATGTACCATTCCGCTACTTCCGTCCCCAAGCGCTACAAACGCACCGTACTTTGTTATTGAAGTGACCTTTCCGTTACTGATAACCCCTACCTCGAGACCCATACTTTGCCTTTTTCCTCCTTCGTATTTTTAAACCACCGGGTTTAACTTCCCCTTGTATCCACAAAAATCCGTTCATTCGGCGCGGCATATCCTTGCCTCTGCGCTTCGTTTAAAACGTAATCATTGTCAATCTCGGTTGCAAGCTCCTGCCTGAGCCAGTCACGCTTCATTTCAAGCGTGATTTTTTCTTCCTGTCCTTCTGCTTCTTCTTTATTCTGACGGTTTACTTCCAGCTGGTTCTGCACTATGACTACCGAAACAAAAATGACAAACACAATAAGTATTATTTTAGGAACTACGCTTTTCTTTTTCCTTTTTCTTGCTGCCACCTTTATCAGCCTTTCCCTTTCTTCGGCGTTTTTTCGAAATCTCCAAAGCTTTTTGCCTCGTGCCGAGCCCCAGCTTTTCAATCTTCTTAAGCAGAAGATACACGGGGCGCGTAGCAAGCGACAGAAGCTTTGAAGTAGCTTTGGACGTTTCTCTCATTACCTTGAAAACTATTTCACTCGCGGCGGCGCGGTACACAAATCCTCCGCAAAATGTACCGAAAAGCACATACCAACGCATTCTGCCGTCAGCGTATGTAAGAATAAACAAAACAAACGAAATAGTCGCGAATACCCAGAAAACCACGTCGAAAATCCCTGTTATCGCACGGCTTTTTCGTATATGCGAGCGGATGCATCGCAAAAAGTCATAAAAAATCCCGAGCCCCACTCCGAGCAGAGCAGAGTAGAGAAACTGTAATGTCTGTACGGAAACCGCATTCTCCATAAACGCTCACCGTCATCTGAACAGGCGGGACCAGAAACCTCCCGACACGGGAGCGTCCTGACTGTACTCAAGTCCTCCGATTTCACCCTCAATGGCAAGTTCGCCCGTTTCGAGGTTCAACCTCTCGACGTGAAGCGATATGCCGTTGATTGTGAGAAGACCACGGTTTGTGTAAAGAACTACGGTCGAGTCATCAAAATTCTCAACATCCTGCACTCCCGACACCGTCATCCTCAATCTGTTTTCAATGATGATGTTCTGCGGAATGTCGCGGATTGCATTTTTATCTTCAAGCTGCATTTTGCTACCTCCTATACTTTTTCACTAAAGCATATTCGGGAAACGGCAGCATTATTCGCAAATTCAGATACAAAAATCAGCGCACTTCTTCATACATAGTGTGCGCTTCATCCTTTGTCATATGTTCCGATACGGCAAGGACACGTACTTTAAGCGTTCGTGTACCAAAAGAAATCTCAATAACATCGGAGACCTTGACGTCGTACGACGCCTTAACCGGCCGTCCGTTTACTGAGATTCTGCCGTTGTCGCAAGCTTCGTTTGCGACCGTTCTTCGTTTGATTAATCTTGAAACCTTGAGATATTTATCAATTCTCATACTTAACCTACGTTTGCGAAAGTTGGCAGGCTAACGGGGGCAAAGTAAAAAACCTTGCCCCAAATAAGCCTTTTGAAAACTAAATTACTTCGCGACAGCGTCCTTAAGAGCTTTACCAGCCTTAAATACCGGGCTCTTGGAAGCCGGAATTGTGATAGTTTCCTTTGTACGCGGATTGCGGCCCTGACGAGCTGCACGTGTCTTGACTTCGAATGCACCAAATCCTACGAGCTGAACCTTATCGCCAGCCTTAAGAGCTGCTGTGATAGCGTCAACTGTTGCATTGATAACCTTCTCTGCGTCCTTCTTGGAAACTGCTGCCTTTTCTGCAACTGCGTTTACCAATTCTGTCTTGTTCATCTGTTTTGCCTCCTGTTTTTTTATCTAAAAGGCCGTATTACCCCCAGCCGTTTAGTCATGTAAAATTTAAAGCTTGTCCGCGCGCTCACGCTCTTTGAACTCACGTATAAACTCTTCATTCTTCGCATCAAGAGCTTCTTCGGGGTTTACTTTTAAAACTCTTGAGAGTCGGACAACGTCCATAAGGATATTTGCTATGTTCATCTTCTCACCGCGGGAGAGCTCTTCTGTAATAGATGCAGAAAGCTCAATCATCCCCTTTTCAGGGATACCCGCCTTTTTTGCCTTGCTGCAGAGTTTCTCGGCACGCATAAGTGCTGGGAGACTTCTTGCAACTGAATCCATCGCGGATGAATGCGTTTTCTGATTCTTCTCAACCCGCTTGATGTCATCCCAGTTTTTAAGAACCTCTTCCGAGGTGTCTGCCGAAACATCACCAAAAACGTGAGGATGGCGAAGAATAAATTTCTTGCACACTCCGTCGGCAACATCGTCAATATCAAAACTGCCGATTTCCGTCTCAAGCTCTGCATGGAACACAACCTGAGCCATAACATCACCGAGTTCTTCGAGAAGAAGTGCGGTATCTTCATTATCAATCGCTTCGCAAGCCTCATAAACCTCTTCCACAAAATTCATACGGATGCTCTTATGAGTCTGCTCACGATCCCACGGACAACCATTCTCTGACCTCAAAACTTTCGTAAGTTTAACGAGGTCGTAAAAATCGTAGTTATCCTTCATTAAAAAATTTACCATATTTATCTCTCTCCTGCAAGTGTTTTTTTCAAAATACCTAAATTTTTCAATCATTATCTATAAATTTAAATATATTTGCATTCCCAAAGACCAGATTTCCGTCCTCTTTCTCGACGGTTTTTAACAAAAAAGTTCCAATTATTGCCACAACAGCACCAACCAAAACAGCAAAAAGCGTTGAAAAGTGCATTGGTAAGCACTTGTTCATCTCAAACGACACAAGTGACGTCGCAAAGTACACACATACACCGACCGTTAAAGGTTTGATGACAACTTTCCTGACCTCAATCCCGATATATGGATATTTTTTAATGCCTTCAATATTTATAATTGCTGTCAGAGCGTAACACAAAACTGTGCTTATCGCCGCCCCTGCAATGTTGATTTTCGGCATTCCGACCAGGATGTAATTTGAAATAAGCTTAAGCGCTCCGCCACAGGCAATTGATATAACCGGGATGTTAGGATGCCCGAGAGCCTGGTGAATAGCGTTTGTTACCGTGACGATAGCAAGCGGCACTATCCCGACACATAGATACCGAAGGAGCTTCGCCGCAAGCTCAATGCACTCCAAATCCGCACCGCCGCCGTAGATGAGAGAGATTATACCATCTGACACAGCCGCCATACCGCAAGCCGCAACAGATGAAACCAGAACCGTGATCCTCATCGCGGAATTAGCAAGCTTATCCGCACCGGCAACACGACGTCGGCAGCTTTGTGCCGCAAGCATCGGAACCAACGCTGATGCGATTGTAGCAACGAAGAATGACGGAAGGCTGAAGAGCGTGGATGCGTAAGTATATCCACCAAAAAGCCATTTTGCACGATATTCGGAAAAACCAGAATTTTTCAGGATATTGAGCACCAAGGCACCATCGATTACCGCCGTAAGACTCACTACCGCCGCGCCTATTGTTATAGGCACGGAAAGCGAGAGGAGCTTTTTGAGTATTGCTCTTCCGCTTACAGGCGTTGTCGCTTGTTTTTTAATCTTCTTCGTCCTCAGTTTAAAATACACTACTGAGACGAGTGCGCCTGCGCTTACACCAAAAACGGCACCTGCCGTGACAACCGCAAGCGACGCGCCTTGCGCCTTTAAAAACAGCGCAAGCAACAAACCGATCGCAAGCTTTCCTACGGCTTCAACGACCTCGGAAACTGCAGTCGGGTACATATCTGAATGCCCCTGAAAATACCCACGGCTCACGGCAGCGACAGAAACAAAAAGCACCGCAGGCGAGATTGCACGTATTGCAAGAGCAGCGTCACTGCTTCCCATAATATGCGAAAGCTGCTGCGCTCCAAAAAACATCACACCGAATCCACAGATACCGAAAAGAAAAAAGAATCTTCGCGATACCCCAAAAATACGCATGGCTACATCGTGCCTACCTGCCGAAATTTCTTCAGCGACCATCTTTGAAACCGCGGTAGGCACTCCTGCCGTCGCAATTACAAACAAAAGAGAGTATATGTTATACGCTATCGAGAAGTTCGCCATACCGACGGGGCCGAGAATTATTCCGAGCGGAATCTTATAGCACGCGCCGCAAAGCTTTACTATCACTCCACCTACCGCGAGTGCCGCCGCACCGTGGAAAAAACCTCGTTTTTTCGACAAATTCACAGAATCACACCTTTTTTAGTGATACTGCGAATTTATGCCGAATTTATTTATTTTATTACTTCCGCCTTTGCTCTCTCTATGTCTATTGTCTTAAACTCACCGTTTTCATAGAGGACTTTTCCGTTTACCATAGTGAGGCATACATCGCTTCCTCTTGCAGAATAAACGGTATTTGAAAGAGCATTATGGCACGGGGTAAGATGCGGACGGTCAAAGTCGAGCATAACGACGTCTGCCGCAAAACCGGCTTTCAATATACCGCAATCTTCTCTTCCCTGCGCTTTTGCGCCTGCAACCGTTGCTGAATAAAGCGCATCGTGCGCGCTTATAGCCGTTGGATTGCAATTTATGCCCTTGTGGAGAATTGCCATGAGCTTTATCTCCTCGAACATATCGGTACTGTTGTTGCTCGCTACACCGTCTGTCGCAAGGGCTACATTAACGCCTTTTTCAAGCATTCTGACAACCGGAGCAACACCTGATGCGAGCTTTAAGTTGCTTACAGGGCAATGTGCGACAGAGCCACCGTGAGCATTGATGATATCCATATCCTCTTCCGTTATATAGCAGCAGTGTGCAAGAAGCGGAAGTGTTCCGCCAAAAAGCCCCTCACTCTCAAAAAGAGCTACAGGCGTCTTTCCATAGCGCTCGATGCACTTTTCGTGCTCACTCCTGCTCTCAGATGTGTGTATCTGGAGACTCTGACCGCGCTCGCGTGCCAGATCTGCGACTTTCTTGCGGCATGCTGTCTCAGAGGTATATTCTGCGTGGATAGATGCATCCGTGCGGATACGCCCGCCATCTGCCATATGATACTTCTCATAAAGCTCTTTGGCTTCGGCTACTGACGCCATATCCTCAAAGTTTTCGCCGCTTCCGACGATTGAACGCGAAAGGTTTGCGCGTATGCCTGAACTTTCTGCAACCTCGGCAATCGCATCAACAAAAAAGTAGCTGTCCGAGAACGACGTTGTTCCCGATGCGAGCATCTCGGCAACGGCAAGGCTTGTTCCTGCACGCACAGAATCACCATCGAGCTTGTCCTCCGCAGGCCAGATGTGTTCCCTGAGCCACACATCAAGCTCACAGTCATCCGAAAGGCCTCTGAAAAGCGTCATCGGGACATGCGTATGTGCATTTATAAGTCCCGGGATGAGGACCTTTCCTCGCGCGTCAATGGTTCTCGCGGCACTCGCTTTCGGTTTTTCGTATCCTATATATTCTATCTTTTTTCCCGTGATGCCGAGATATGCGTTCTCAAGAAAAGGCGCTGTCTCGTCCATCGTAATTATTCGGGCATTTTCAAAAAGTATATCCATCTCACAAACTCTCCGGTTTTAATCTTCAAATGTCTGTCCGCAACCTGAACAGAAGTTGCTGTCACCTTCGTTTTCTCTTCCGCATGACGGGCAGATTTTTGTCGCTTTATCAGACGCAACGGATGCGCGAAGCTCCTCTATCTGTCGCTTCTTTTCATCAATCGTATCAAGCATCTCATCTAAACTTTCAGTTGAAGTTTCCTCGTTTGTGTGTGCTGCATAAATGAGACGCCCGATTTCTTTGTATATAATTTCTATATCGGTGGTAAGGTCTAAAATTTTGAGATTTATCTTTGACGTGTTATACACATCAGTAGCTTTATTGCCTACGTTTTCTGCTGTCTTTGCCGCAAACTCCCCTGCAACGGTTGCGCCCGCGCAAATCTTATCCCATACAGTTTTAATTGACTCTTTCATAAAAACCCTCCTAATATTTGAAGTTTCCACCACCGATAAACTCGCGAAGAAGCGAATCCTTCGGCACGAAATCGTCTGAAAGCTCTTCAAATCCGTTTAAATTCTCCATCATTTCGCAGACCTCGTCGTATCTTGCAATCCCTTTCGGAACGCTCTTGACGGCATCCTTGAGATGCTTTTTCAGAACCGTTATTTCATAGTCGTGGGTTGAGTTTATTATTATGTCCGCACGGTCGCGGAATGGCGAAATATATCTTTTTTCGCCACGGCGGATGCCCTCCCATATAGCAAGCGTGAAATCAGCATTTGCGCCACGAAAGAGATCGTCTCGGACGATTCTTCTCGTGAGGCGTGTCCACGTGCCCTTGTAGAAAACTTCACCATCGCGCTTGAAGTTGCTTCTTGCGGATATATAAAGCGCAATACCGTGAGAGCCGCAGGCTTCTGTGATGATATCGTTGAGTGCGTGTATGCCCTCAAATATGACAATCTCGTTTTTGTTAAGCCGCAGTGGCGAGGTTATCTCGCTTCTTCTCTGATTCTTAAAATCAAACCTCGGAACCAGAACCTCTTCTCCTTTTATAATCTTCTCAATGTGCGAATTGAGAAGCGGAATATCAAGGCAAAGCGGAGACTCATAATCTATCTCTCCGTCCTCGTTTTTCGGAGAAGTCTCGGGGTCGACCGTCAGAAAATAATCGTCAAGCGAGATGGGGTGCGTACCGATTCCAAGCTTCTCAAGCTCACGCTCGAGTTTCAGGGCAGTTGTCGTTTTTCCCGAACCTGACGGGCCCGAGAGAAGAACAACGCTCGTCTCTCCCGCTCGGTCTGCTATCTTTCTCGCCGCATCGCCTATCGCATTTTTATACTTATCCTCGCATTCCTCAACAAATGCTGCAGGGTCAGTCTTTATTCTTCTGTTAATCTCACAAATCTCCAAGGGCATCTCTTTCCCTCCTGTCATGCAAAAAACTCCCGTATTTTCTCTTCTGTAAGGTCTATTTTTTCTTTTGCATTATTGTATTCATATGGATATTTAGGGTTAAATATGCGCTCGATTCTTGCATTTTCCGAATCAATAAGCTTTGTGACTCCGCCTGC
>JAZQSI010000048.1:0-5141 GCA_045629985.1 Eubacteriales bacterium | reverse complement strand
TCAGACCCACGTTATCGATACGCGCGGCGGCTCGGTTGACCTTTCAAAATACGACGACCGCGTTGACAACCTCGTTCCCGACAACGTCAGGGATATGGGCGCAATGAAGCAGAAAATCAAGAAGTCTCCCGACCGCAAGCAGCAGAACTTCGGCAACAAGCGCCGTCAGGAAGAGCAGGAGAAGATGAAGAAGCTTGAGGCTCAGGTTCAGAAGAAGCCGCAGGTTACTGTCATGATTCCTGACGAAATCTCCGTCGGTGAGCTTGCATCAAGAATGAAGAGAACAGGTGCAGATGTTGTAAAACAGCTTATCAAGCTCGGCGTTATGGCATCGGTTTCGGATATTATCGATTATGACACAGCGGCTATCGTCGCTCTTGAAATGGGCGCAAAGGTCGAAAAGGAAGTTATCGTCACGATTGAGGACAGACTCATTGACGAGAGTGAGGACCGCGAGGAAGACCTCGTAGGACGCGATCCTGTCGTTGTCGTTATGGGTCACGTTGACCACGGTAAAACTTCGCTTCTTGACGCAGTCAGAAAGACCAACGTTGTTTCAGGCGAGGCAGGCGGTATCACACAGCACATCGGTGCTTACCGCGTTGATATAAACGGAAGAAAGATTACATTCCTCGATACACCGGGACACGAAGCGTTCACATCCATGCGTGCACGCGGTGCTCAGGTTACGGACGTTGTTATTCTCGTTGTCGCGGCTGACGACGGTATCATGCCGCAGACGATTGAAGCTATAAACCATGCAAAGGCTGCAGGCGTTCCGATTGTTGTTGCAATCAACAAGATGGACGCAGAGGGTGCAAACCCCGACCGCATCAAGCAGCAGCTCACAGAGCATGAGCTCGTTGCAGAAGAATGGGGCGGCAGCACCATCGTATGCCCGATTTCCGCAAAGCTTGGTCAGGGTATTGACGACCTTCTCGAAATGGTTATCCTTACAGCTGATATGCTCGAGCTCAAGGCTAACCCGAACCGCAGTGCAAAGGGTACGGTTGTTGAAGCAAAGCTCGACCGCGGTCGCGGCTCTGTTGCAACTCTTCTCGTTTCAAACGGCACACTCAACGCAGGTGACGTAATCATTGCAGGTACATCAGTCGGACGTATCCGCGCTATGACGGACGACAAAGGCAGAAAGATAAAGAGTGCAGGTCCGTCAGTTCCTGTCGAGGTTATCGGTCTTTCCGAAGTTCCGAACGCAGGCGACATCTTCTACGCAGTTGATGACGAGCGTATGGCTCGCGAGCTCGTAGAACAGCGCAAGCAGACAGAAAAAGACGAGCTCAACAAATCTGCGGCAAAGAAGGTCTCTCTTGAAGACCTCTTCGACCAGATTCAGCAGGGCGAAATCAAGGAATTGCCCATCATCGTCAAGGCTGACGTTAAGGGCTCCGCAGAAGCTGTCAAAGCTTCTCTTGAGAAGCTTTCAAACGACGAAGTCCGCGTCCGAGTTATTCACGCAGGCGTCGGCGGTATTAACGAGTCGGATATCCTTCTCGCTTCTGCTTCAAACGCTATCGTCGTCGGATTCAACGTCCGTCCCGACTCGGGTGCTCGCGACAGTGCGGCGGCAAACGGCACAGATATTCGCCTCTATCGCATAATCTACGACTGCATCGAGGAAATCGAAGCGGCTATGAAGGGTCTTCTCGCTCCGACATATCGCGAGGATGTTCTCGGCCATGCCGAAATCCGCCAGACCTTCAAGGTCTCCAAGGTCGGAACAATCGCAGGTTGCCACGTCACTGACGGTAAGATTATAAGAAACGCAAAGGTCCGCGTTATCCGCGACAATATTGTTATTTTTGAAGGCGAGCTTGCTTCACTTAAGAGATTTAAAGACGATGCGAAGGAAGTTGCTTCAGGATACGAGTGCGGTCTTTCTGTTGAAAACTATAACGATATCAAGGAAGGCGACGTCATCGAAGCATACGAGATGGTCGAAGTCAAGGCATAAGAAAGGAGACACTTATGGGAAGTGTTCGTATGGGACGTGTAAACGATGAGCTTATGAAAACTCTTTCATCGCTTATCCGTACCGTCCGCGATCCGAGAGTTTCGGGGCTTGTCAGCATTGTTCGCGTTGAATGTGCCCCTGACCTCGGAAGCGCAAAAGTATATGTCAGTGCTCTCGGTGACGAGGAAAAACGCCGTGACTGCATAAAGGGTCTTCGCGCCGCAAGCGGCTATCTCCGCCGTGAAGCAGCCCGCGCGATGGGTCTCCGCCATACTCCCGAACTCACCTTTATAAACGACGATTCAATCGTTTCGGGAACGCATATCATGGAACTCATTGAAACCGTTTCGCGCCGCGACCGCGAGAAGAAAAAGCTCACAGCCGAAGCTGCAGCAGAGTTTCTCAAAACGCGCGATGACATTCTCATTCTTACTCATAAAAGTCCCGACGGCGACACGGTTGGAAGCGCCGCCGCGCTTTGCCTTGCCCTCAATTCCATCGGCAAGCGCGCATATGTCTTTGAAAACCCCGACCTGTCCGAAAAACTTCGCCGCCGCGTAAAGCCTTATTTTGCAACGGAGGATTTTGCTCCGTCTTGCATAGTTGCGGTCGATATTGCAGACATAAAGCTTCTCCCCTCTTCCTGCGAGGAATTTGCAGACAGAATTGAACTTGCAATCGACCACCATGTCACCCACAGCTCCTTTGCGGGTAAGGAATGCGTAATTCCAGAAGCTGCGGCTTGCGGAGAGATTATCTTTGATGTAATCCGCGCTCTCGGTGCGAAGATAACAAAGAAGATTGCAGATGCTCTCTATCTTGCGATTTCTACCGACACGGGAAGATTCCTTCACGGAAACACCACCCCCGAAAGCCACAAGGCGGCGGCAGAGCTCATTGCTCTCGGTGCAGACTTTGCGGGCATCAACCGCGAGTTTTTTGTTGAAAAATCGCCGAGCCGAATTTCCCTTGAGGCAGAAATTCTCTCAGGTCTCAAGTTTTACTTTAACGGACGTGTTTCCGTTATAAAAATGACAGAAGAGATGGTCGCGCGTCATGGCGCGACAAGCGACGATACCGACAGCATCTCTGCCCTTGCACGCGTTGCAAAGGGTGTAGAGCTCGGCATCTATCTGCACGAGCGCGACGGCGCGATAAAGCTCTCTCTCCGTTCTGACGGCAAGATAAGCTGTGCAGACATCTGCGCTCTCTTTGGCGGCGGCGGTCACGACGGCGCGGCAGGATGCACCATGGACTGCGATATTGCTGATGCTGAAGAGCGTATTATCGCAAAAATCGAAGAACTTGATTTATTCTGACAGCTTGCGGAACACAGACGTGTTCCGCAAACTCTGTTTTCTAAAGAGGTTAGTAAATGAACGGAATTGTAATTGTTGACAAGCCCTCGGGGCTTACCTCGCACGATGTGGTTTCACGCATGCGGCGCATTTTCAAAACGCGCCGTGTCGGTCATTCGGGCACTCTTGACCCGCTTGCGACGGGCGTTCTGCCCGTTTTTGTGGGACGCGCTACACGCGCCTGCGAGTTTGCCCTGTGCGATGAAAAAGCTTATATCGCGACCTTTCGTCTCGGCGTCGTAACGGACACTCTCGACATTACGGGTAATGTCCTTGAAGAGCGCGAAGTGACCGCGTCAGAGGCAGAAGTCTTTGACGTTTGCCGCTCCTTTCTCGGAAAGAGCTTGCAAACTCCGCCGATGTACTCCGCAATAAAGGTCGGTGGCGTTGCGCTTTACAAGCTCGCCCGCGAGGGTAAGGAAATTGAACGCAAAGCACGCGAGATTGAGATTACGGAAATTTCTCCGAAGGCTCTCGGAAATAATGAATACGAAATTTCCGTCGCGTGCTCAAAAGGTACATACATCCGCTCGCTTATCGACGATATAGGCAAAAAGCTCGGCTGTGGTGCAGTTATGACGACTCTCCGCAGAACGAAATCGGGCGTTTTCGAGATTTCTGATGCGCGCACGATTGAAGAGATTGAAGCTTCGCCGTCGGTTACCCCGCTCGACTTTATGTTCTCTGAATTTGAGGCGGTGACGATTGATGCCCGTGGTGAGAAAAAATGCCGCAACGGTGCAGATGTACCATATTCCGCAGAAGCGGACAAGCTCTACCGCGTATATTCCGAGTCGGGCGAGTTTCTTATGCTTGCGCGCGGAGGATGTCGCGGTGAGCTTCACACGGTAAAAAGTTTTTTTGAGGTGGACTAAACTATGAAAAGAGCAGTTGCGCTCGGTTTTTTTGACGGCGTTCATATAGGTCACGGCGCACTTCTTCGGCGCACTCGCGAGGTTTCCGAAGCCTGCGCCCTCTCTCCGTGTGTCATGACATATTCCAATCACCCGTCTTCGGTACTCTCGGAAAAGAGTGTTTCTCTCATAAATACGCCTGAAGAGAGATCGGCTCTGATTTCGGAGCTGTATGGCATTTCCGATATCGTCATAAAAGATTTTACACCCGAATATGCCGCTCTTCCCTGCGAGGAATTTTTCAAAAAAATCCTCCTTGAGGAGATGAGAGCAGGGTATGTTGTCGCAGGGTATGACTTCCGCTTCGGTCGCGGCGGGCAGGGTGATGCAGCTATGCTTAAAAAACTTTGCGCGGAGCACGGGCTCGGTTGCGACATTATCGATGAGGTTACGTTTGAGGGCGAAGAGGTAAGTTCCTCACATATACGTACACTCCTCGAGAGCGGTGATGTAAAGCGCGCAAATGAACTTTTAGGTCACCCGCACCGCACCGTTTCCGAGGTGCTTCACGGTCACAAGCTCGGTCGCAAACTCGGCTTTGCAACCACAAATCAAGCCCTTTCCGCCGATATCATCATCCCCCGACGCGGTGTTTACGTCTCAATGGTAACGGTTGACGGGAAAACATTCCGAGGCATCACGAATATCGGTGTGCGTCCGTCCGTTTCTGACGATAAAAAAATCTCCGTTGAAACCCATATCCTCGACTTCGACGGTGATCTCTACGGCAAAAAAATCACAACCGAATTCATCCGCTTTCTGCGCGATGAAATCAAGTTTTCGACACAAGATGAGCTTCTTCGGCAAATATCACAAGATGTGCTCGCCGCCCGACACGAAAATTAGATATTTTTACAGAAAATTCATTGATTTTGGGCGTGTTATTTGTTACAATGT
>JAZQSI010000047.1:0-2444 GCA_045629985.1 Eubacteriales bacterium | reverse complement strand
CCAAGAAGCGCATTTCCTATTCCTGCCCAAGTAGCTGCAATACCGTATTTCCACCCAAACTGACCTGCGTATCCGACAAACACAACAGCAGAGAAATAGGATGTGCCATAAGCAAAAGCAGTGAGCCACGGACCGACATTTCTTCCACCAAGAACAAATCCATCAACGTTTGTTGAATGCTTTTTACAATATATTCCGACGCCTATCATGATGCCAAAGAACACAATGAGCATCGCAAGTTTTATACCCAAATCAAACATATCTGCACCTCATCAGCCGTTAATCTGAGCTTCTACCAATCTGCCATGGCAATACTTTTCGCGAAGTGCAGGCTTTTCAATTTTACCCGTAGCGTTTCTCGGAACTTTCTCAAAGAAAATCTTCTTCGGACGCTTATATCGAGGCAAGCTTTCACAGAAAGCATTTATCTCTTCCTCGGTACACTCAAGTCCCTCTTTAATTTCTATAATTGCGGCACAGATTTCGCCAAGGCGGGCATCGGGAAGACCGATAACTGCAACATCTTTTATCTTATCATATGCGCGAAGGAAATCTTCAATCTGAACGGGATATAGGTTTTCACCACCGGAAATAACAACGTCTTTCTTTCTGTCGACGAGGTAGATGAAACCGTCTTCATCCTCACGAGCCATATCGCCCGTGTAGAGCCAGCCGTCCTTTAAGACTTCCGCTGTTGCCTCAGGATTTTTATAATAACAAAGCATCACTCCGTCACCACGGACGATGAGCTCACCGACATCACCACGAGCAACCTCTTTTCCCTTTTCATCAACAATCTTCGTCTCCCAACCGTATCCGGCTTTTCCGATCGCGCCAACTTTGTGGACATTTTCAACACCGAGGTGAACGCAACCCGGACCGATAGACTCAGAAAGACCGTAGTTTGTATCATACTGATGATGCGGGAAGACCTTGAGCCAACGGTGGATAAGACTCGGCGGAACAGGCTGTGCACCTATATGCATAAGTCTCCACTGGTCAAGGGTAAACTTGCTTGTATCAACGCGACCGGACTCAATAGCATCAAGCAAGTCCTGCGCCCACGGAACAAGAAGCCAGACAATCGTACATTTTTCTTCCGTAACCGCGCGCAAAATCCATTCAGGCTTGACACCGCGGAGAAGAACCGCACGACTTCCTGAAAGAAGCGAGCCGAACCAATGCATCTTCGCACCGGTATGATAAAGCGGCGGGATACAGAGGAAAACGTCATCTCTCTTCTGCGAGTGGTGGTTCTGCTCAGTAATGCATGAGCAAAGGAGCGACCTGTGGTCATGCAAAATAGCTTTCGGGAAACCTGTTGTTCCCGACGAGAAGTAAATCGCCGCATCGTCATCCTCGCAAAGAGCAACGGGAGGAGCACTTGATGAGCAATATCCCATAAGCTCAAGACAATCTTCCGCGTACTCCGGACCACCTTTTCCAAGGTAGAAGAAAAGCTTTGTAGTTTTGACCGTTTTCTGGACAGTCTCCATACGGCTGATAAATTCAGGTCCAAACACAAGCACCTCAACATCGGCGAGATCAAGGCAATATTCAATTTCATCACCCGAAAAACGGAAGTTCATCGGAACAGCAAGACATCCCGCCTTGAGAATACCAAAATAAATCGGAAGCCATTCAATACAGTTCATAAGAAGAATGCCGACTTTTGTACCGCGCTTAAGACCTCGGCTTAAGAGAAGGTTTGCAAAGCGGTTTGCACGTCTGTCAAAATCCTTCCAGGTGAGCTCACGACGGTATGGCGCATCCTTCCCTGCACTTTCGATAAGATTAAAATCCCACCATGTTACGGCGCTGTCGCGCTCCTCGGACGGATTGAGCTCTACAAGCGAAACCTCCGAGCCGTAAAGACGGGCGTTTCTTTCAAGAAAATCAGTAATAACCATTATTTTACTCTCCTTTTTGTGTTCTCGACAGAAAACAAAAACGTCCTCTGCCAAATAAGCAGAGGACGAAAAAAATTCCGTGGTACCACCTCAATTTACTGCCAAAGCAGCCTCAACGAGTCCAATCAGACTCTCAAGCTGTATCGGGCTTTCCCGTCTTCGCCTACTGAAATGTTCAGCAAAGCCACTCCGAAAGGTATTCCGCGCAAAGTCTGACACCGCCTCGCACCAACCGGCAGCTCTCTGGGAAAGCACATCTGCACGTACTTGATTTCATCATCGTGTTGATTTTCTTAAATTATTGGTATTATATCATTTTTTTCGCATAAAGTCAACATTTTTCTCTATCCGCGACGAGCAACACGAATTCCGTAAACAACGCTTACAATGGCGTACGGAATGAGCAGGAACAACCATATCACAGTTGCGATTGGCGGCAAAAAAACGCTAACAATCGAAAGTGCGCCCATGATAACCGTTTCAAAACCGATAAATCTGTTTATTTTCTTTGCCTTCTCGCTGTCAACGTCATAA
>JAZQSI010000046.1:0-4893 GCA_045629985.1 Eubacteriales bacterium | reverse complement strand
TCTTCGCAACATCTATGTGGTAATTCACCATCAGTTTGAGCAGGAAAACCTGATGCCGATGACGCTTTCGTATATGAAGGCGGCAAAGCGCGCAACAATGCGCTATCTTGAGAAAACGCAAGGTAAAGGCTGGTGGGGAAGCGAGAGCTTCTCGGATTACTATGCAAACCTTGGTGGTGGAGATGACCCGTTCAGCTGGATAAAGGTAATTCCAACGATGAGCACTGCGGTTCAGAATGCGACAGGCTATGACCACGCAGGGAAGTATGAATGCTCAATTCTTATGTCTCTTTACCCTGAGGCAGTAAAGCTTGAGCGACTTTCCGATATAAAGCATTGGTTTACGGAAAGTGCTGCAGAGGCAAATTGTGAACTCGGAGATGAGATGGTGCGTCTCTCGCTTGAATATTTAGAAGAGAAGATAAAATAGAGGTAAGCTTATGGGTGTTGAAAAAGCATACACATTCAGAGAAAGACTGCTCACAGTTCACGAGAAGAATGTCCGTGATTTTTCAGTAGTTGCGGTGGACGATGAGTTTTGCCTTGCGGATGAAGTGCTTATCGGAATCGGGGAAGATGCAAGCGAGGTAGTAAAGTTTGCTGCAGAAGATTTTGTAGATTTTCTTGCGGTTTCGATGAATATAAAGGCAAGTATTTCGTCGGGTGATGTTAAGGCGGATATCTCGCTTAAAATAGCAAATGAGACGGCTGAGCTTCGAGAAGCAGACGGGTACAAAGGCTTCTTTATAAATGTCTCGGACGGGATCGATATCTACGGTGCGGACGAGCGCGGCGTCGCGGCGGCACTTTACTACCTGGAAGACCTTATGTGTATGAAAAAAGCACCCATACTCGCGCGTGGAGAGATCAGAAAAAAGCCGATGCTGTCACCTCGGATGGTTCATTCGGGATATGCACTTGACGATTATCCTGACGAATATCTCACGAGAATTGCCCACGAGGGAAGAGATGCGATTCTCATCTTTGCGTGGGACATTAACAAAACACATCTTGGACATCTTGATTTCAACGACCTTATCGCGCGTGCCAAGGTACGCGGTATAGATGTCTATGCTTACAGCTTCTTTATTGGTGGTCCGCACCCCGACGAGGAGGGAGCATATGAGTATTACGATAATACTTACGGGCGTCTTTTCAGGGAATGTCCCGATCTTCGCGGTGTTACCTTCGTTGGCGAGGTTGTGGAATTTCAAAGCCGAGACCCTCACGTTTCAAAATTCCGTTGCCGCGATACGGTGACGGATGACCTTCCTGACGGCAAACCGTGGCCGGGGTGGTATCCGTGCGAAGACTGGCCAAAGTGGCTCTCTCTTGTTGAAAAAGTCATACATAACGCAAAGCCTTCTGCCGATATAGTTATGTGGAGCTATAATTGGGGATATCAGTCTGAGGATGCAAGAGTGAGCCTTATTGAGAATATGCCCGAAAATGTAACTCTCCAGGCGACATTTGAAATGTTTGATAACAGAAAAACAGAAGATGTCGTCACCGCGGTTTCAGATTATTCACTTTCGTATGTCGGTCCGGGACCGTACTTTGTGAGCGAGGCGAAAGCTGCCGCGCGGCGCGGAATAAAGTTTTATGCACAGACGCAGGCGGCGGGGGTCACCTGGGACTTTGGTGTAATCCCGTATCTCCCGATGCCGCAGCAATGGCTTGCGCGTTTTGAAAAGATGCGAGAGGCAAATCGCGATTGGGGATTCTGCGGCGGTATGGAAAATCACCACCATGGCTTTTATCCGTCAATTATTTCAAAATTCTCCCATCATGCATTTTTGGAGCCATTAGAGCCGCTTGACGAGCTTCTCTCAAAGCTTCTTGCCGCAGAATACGGCGCGGAGAATCTTGAAAAAGTAAGCCTGGCGTTTGAATTATGGAGTAAAGCTATTTCACATTACACACCGTCGGAGGGCGATTTCAGCGGTGCCGCGAGAATCGGGCCTGCGTATCCGTTCTGTCTCTTTTATCAGGCAAAGCCGCCTCGTGATGAGAGTGCATTTTTCGGGATTGATATATTCTTAACGGAATATGCAACGGGTATGGAGCATTCCGTGTTCATCAGTGCACCACCGCGTGAAAATTTCCTCAGTATGAGAATATGCCCTGAACTACGATCGCTTAAGACGATGCATTCGCTTATGAAACAGGGGATAGAGGTTTTTGAGTCAATAGAGAATAAGAACAAAAAGCTTCTTTCGGTAATAAACCTCGGAAAGTTCATAACCTGTTCTGTGCTTACCAACATCCATGCAAAAGAGTGGTACATACTTAAGTGTAAGCTCTATGCGGAGGAAGAAAGAGAGACTCTTCTCAAAATCGTTTCGGACATGGAGAAACTTCTCCTTGATGAGATTGAGAATGCAAGAGAGGCACTTCCGCTCGTCGATTTTGATTCACGTCTCGGTTGGGAGCCTACAATGAATTACCTTGGCGACCGCGAGCATATCGAGTGGAAAATCCGTCAGGTAAAATATGTCCTTGAAAAGGAAATGGTTAAGCTTCGGAAATCAATAGAGCTTGAAATGTAGCGAAAAGGAGGAGACTGTCGTCTCCTCCTTTTTTAGTCGGGAAATGCCACTATACAATGCTTTTTTAATGTGTTAAAATCAAGCTGTAATAACCTTGAGAGGTGATAGGAATGAAAATCGAAAAAGCATATGATTTCAGAAAAAAGCTTTTAACAGTTCACGAAAAAGATATAAGAAATTTCGCTTTAAAGCCGAGTGCGGACGAAATTGAGCTTTGCGACGGTGTCGTTATCGAAATCGGCACTACCGACAATGTCGTAATAAATACAGCAGCTCGCGACTTTATTGACTTCCTTGCAACTTCGATGAATGTTTCGGCGACTCTTTCGACCGAGGGAAAGTCAGGAAAAGGTGTTATTCGCCTTGCACTTGCAAAGGACGAGGGAGTTGACCTTCGCGAAGCGGATGGCTATAAAGGTTTCTTTATCAACGTAGATGACGGTATCGAGATTTTCGGCGCGGATGACCGCGGTGTTGCATCAGCACTCTATTATCTTGAAGATCTTATGAGCTTTGCCCACGCTCCGTTTATAAAGCGCGGAGAAATTCGCAAAAAGCCTGCGTTCTCGCCGCGTATGGTTCACTCGGGCTATCAGCTTGATGAATACCCTGATGAATATCTCGCGCGTATTGCCCACGAGGGCATGGACGCGATTGCAATATTTACGTGGGATGTCAACAAGGGACATCTAGGTTTTGTTGACTTCAACGACATTATCGCCCGCGCCGCAAAGTTCGGTATCGACGTTTATTCTTACAGCTTCTTTATCGGCGGTCCACACCCCGATGAGGATAATGCGCGTGAGTATTTCGACAGCACTTACGGCCGTCTCTTCAGAGAATGCCCCGGTTTGAAGGGCGTTTCGTTCGTCGGCGAGGTTATGGAATTTAAGAGCAAGGATCCTAACGTTTCGAAGTTCCGTTGTCGTGATAAGATGACGGATGATCTTCCTGAGGGTAAGCCGCATCCGGGATGGTATCCGTGTGAAGATCTGCCAAAGTGGCTTAAACTTGTTTCAGACGCGATTTGTAAGGAAAAGCCTGATGCAGACATCATTATGTGGAGCTATAACTGGGGATATCAGCCGGAAGAGGCAAGAGTACGTCTTATCGAAAATATGCCGAAGAACGTCACTTTGCAGGCGACATTTGAGCAGTTTGATAACAGAAAATGCGGAGATGTAGTAACGGCTGTTGCTGACTATTCGCTTTCATACGTCGGCCCGGGTCCGTACTTTGTAAGTGAGGCAAAAGCTGCCGCACGTTGTGGGATAAAGCTTTACACAATGTCTCAGGCGGCAGGTCTTACCTGGGACTTTGGTGTAATTCCGTATCTCCCGATGCCATATCAGTGGATGAAGAGATATGAAAAGATGTTTGAGGCGAAGAGTGAGTGGAATCTCCTTGGCGGCATGGAAAACCATCACCACGGCTTCTATCCGTCGGTTATATCAAAGTTTGCAAAGCACGCATTTTTAGAGCCGCGCGAGCCTATGGAAGATATTCTTGATAAGATTTTCGCATCTGAATACGGCGAAGAAAACCTCGAGAAGGTACGTGAGGGCTTCAAGCTCTGGAGCGATGCAATGCCGTATTATCCAGCAACGAAGGGCGACTTTGAGGCAGCATCAAGAATCGGTCCCGCATATCCGTTCTGCCTCTTTGCAAAAACGAGACCGATAAGCAAGGAGGGGGCATTCTTCGGAAACGCCGTAGTAGGTTTGGATTATGCAAACGGCAGATTTGCTCCGAACGCTATCTGCTCACCACCACGCGAGAACTTCGTAAGTATGCGTATGAGACCTGAATGTAAGTCTCTTGAGAAAATGATTTCTCTCCTGGAGAAAGGTGTTGAAGTTTTCGAGTCGATTGAGAACAAGAACGAAAAGCTTCTTTCAGTTCTCAATCTCGGAAAGTTCCTTGTATGTTATAACCGAACTATTCTCCACGCGAAGAAGTGGTATATGTTAAAGTGCAAGCTTTATGCGGAAGAGGAAAGAGATGCACTTCTCAAAATTGTTTCCGATATGGAGAAGCTTCTTAATGCGGAAACTGAAAATGCGAAAGCCGCGCTTCCGCTCGTCGATTTCGATTCTCGTCTCGGTTGGGAGCCGACGATGGAATACCTCGGCGACAGAGCTCACATTGAGTGGAAGATTCGCCAGATTGGATACGTTCTTGAAAAGGAAATGGTAAAGCTTAAGGCGTCAATAGAGCTTGAAATTTAAGAAAAATACCGATTGCAGAAGCAATCGGTATTTTTTCTTGAATACTGTCGAAAACTGTGGTATAATTTGCCTTGTGTGCAAATCAAAAAACTTTATGGAGGTAGAAATATGATACT
>JAZQSI010000045.1:0-2164 GCA_045629985.1 Eubacteriales bacterium | reverse complement strand
CACATCGCAATTACGGAAGAAAAAGAATAATCTTTTACAGTTCATTAACAAACCTGACTTTATGTTGTGTTAGTATAAGAACATAAAACCTTTATGAAAAGGAAGCAAAGAGAATGATACAGATTAACAACCTGTCAAAGAAATACGGCCCGAAAGTCGCGGTCAAGGGGATTTCCTTTTCCGTCGCGCGCGGAGAAATCGTAGGATTCCTCGGCCCGAACGGCGCAGGAAAGTCCACCACGATGAACGTGCTCACGGGATACCTCTCTGCAAGCGGTGGCAGTGCATCCGTCGCAGGGTTTGACGTGCTCGACGATGCGCTTGAAGCTCGCCGTCACATAGGCTATCTTCCCGAGCAGCCGCCTCTCTACTTTGATATGACGGTTGACGAATATCTCGAATTCGTCTATGAGCTCAAGGGCGCGAAGAAAGAGAAGAAGTCCCACATTGAGGAAGTTTGCTCTCTTGTCGGCCTTTCCGACGTCCGTCGCCGTCTCATAAAGAACCTCTCAAAGGGCTATAAGCAGAGAGTTGGTCTTGCGCAGGCTCTCATCGGCGATCCCGATGTCCTCATTCTCGACGAACCGACGGTAGGACTTGACCCGAACCAGATTGTTGAGATAAGAAATCTCATCAAAAACCTTGGAAAAGACCGTACCGTCATCCTTTCCACACACATTATCCCCGAGGTCGTCGCGGTATGCGAGCGAATCGTTGTCATAAACAGCGGTGAGATTGTGGCGGACGACACGGTGGAAAACCTCATGAGCGACCTTGAGGGCGAGAACAAGTTTGAAGCTCATATCGAGGGAGAAAGCGAAAAGATTATCCCCGTCCTTTCGTCGATTGACGGTGTGACGGACGTTTCATTTGATGCGGGCAAATACACAATCACCGTAAAGGGCGGTGAGGACATCCGCAAAAAGGTCTTCTTTGCCGCCGCGGAGAACGACCTTCCGCTCCTCTCCTTTGCTCCCGTTACGGTCTCTCTTGAAGAGGTCTTTGCACGCCTTACGAAAAAAGGAGGAAAGCAGTAATGAAAGCTATATTCAAACGCGAGCTTCGCTCCTATTTCACGGGCGGTATCGGCTGTGTATATTGCGCAGTTTTTGCGCTTATTATGAATTTCCTTTACAGGGCATTCTGCCTCAATGAGTATTCAAGCGATTTTACGGTGCTTTTCCCGTATATGCTCGTTGCGATGATTCTTCTCATCCCGATTATGACGATGCGCATCTGGAGTGAAGAGAAAAAGCAGAAGACAGACCAGCTTCTCCTCACGGCTCCCGTTTCGACTACGGAAATCGTGCTCGGAAAGTTCTTTGCCGCGATGTGCGTATTTCTCCTCTCGCTCGCTCTTACGCTTGCATATCCGATTATCTCGGCAGTTCGCGGAACGCTTCAGGGCGGAATTGTTTTCGGAAACTACATCGCGATAATCCTCGCAGGTGCGGCGTATATTGCGATTTCGCAGTTTATGTCCTCGCTCACCGAGAGCCAGATTATCTCGGCGCTCCTTTCGATGCTCACGCTCTCGTCGTTCTTCTTCCTCAATATGCTTTTCTCGACCACGACAATCGATGTTATCGCATCCGTTGCGGCTTTCCTTTCGATTATCACGAGATTTATAAACTTCACGAAGGGAATCTTCTCCTTGTCGGACGTAGTTTATTTCATAAGCCTTGCGGCGCTCTTCCTCTTCTTCACCTCTCGTGTAGTCGAGAAACGCCGTTGGAGTTAGGAGAAACATACATGAAGAACTTTTTTAACAACAGAAAATTCCGATACGGCTCGGCAAGTGTGCTGTTTGTAGCCATTGTTGTTGCCGTGGTTATAGTTTTCAATATTTTTGCGGATTTTCTTACAAACCGCTTCTCTCTCAAGATTGATATGACCGAACAAGGCATCTACAGCCTCACGGATGAGACGCGCACGGTGCTCGGAGAGCTTGAGAAGAACGTAAGGATTTACATTCTCGCATCCCAGGCAGAAATCGAGACTGATGCTTCTGCGGCACAGATGCTTGAGACCATCCGCCGTGGAAAGAGGGAGTCGGGCGGAAGAGTTGACTATGAGTTTGTCGACACGAGAAAGAACCCGCAGTTTGTTTCAAAATATCCGAAAGTGAAAAACGCAACTGTCCGCGACCTTGTCGTTGAGGGCG
>JAZQSI010000044.1:0-5429 GCA_045629985.1 Eubacteriales bacterium | reverse complement strand
CTGACAGCGTGTCTCAACGGTTATGTAATAAGCCTTTTCTCAAGGCTCTTCTCCAAAATCTTTGAGTTCCGAGATGCGTTTGCATTCCGTTCGTTTTTTGAAGGCAGAAAATAAAAAAAACACACCTTGCAAAAGCAAGGTGTGTTTTCTACTTTATCTTAGAAGATGCCTTCTGCGAGCATTGCCTCTGCAACTTTCTTAAAGCCTGCGATGTTTGCGCCTGCGATAAGGTCATAGCCGAGACCGACTTCCTCTGCAGCAGCTGCGGAGTTATCGTGGATGTTCTTCATAATGGAGCGGAGCTTTGCATCAACCTCTGCCGGCTCCCAGTTGTATCTCATGGAGTTCTGAGCCATTTCAAGTGCGCTTGTTGCAACACCGCCTGCATTTACTGCCTTTGACGGAGCAACAATCTTTACGTTCTCCTTAAGGTATGCAATAGCTTCGTTTGTAGTCGGCATATTTGCAACTTCGATGTAGTACTGAACGCCGTTTGCAACAATCTGACGAGCTTCATCCATACCAATTTCGTTCTGGTATGCACACGGCATCGCGATGTCAACCTTTTCTCCCCAGACCTTCTTGCCGGGAACAAACTTGCAACCGAACTTATCAGCATAATCCTGGGCACGGTCGCGGCCTGAAGCGCGCATTTCGAGGAGATAGTTAATCTTTTCTTTTGTTACAACACCGTCGGGGTCGTAGCAGTAGCCGTCAGGACCGGAGATTGTAACAACCTTACCGCCGAGCTCTGCGACCTTTTCGCAGACGCCCCATGCAACGTTACCGAAGCCTGAAACTGCAACTGTCTTACCCTTGAGGCTGTCGCCAAAGTGCTTGAGAACTTCTTCGAGGTAGTATGTAGCGCCGTAACCCGTAGCTTCGGGACGGAAGTATGAGCCGCCGAATGCAAGCCCCTTGCCTGTGGGAACACCGTTCTCCCAGCAAGCCTTGATGCGCTTGTACTGACCGAAGAGATATCCGACCTCACGTGCGCCAACGCCGATGTCGCCTGCCGGAACGTCAACGTCCGGGCCGATGTGGCGATAAAGCTCTGTCATGAAGCTCTGGCAGAAACGCATGATTTCGGAATCAGACTTACCGCGCGGGTCAAAGTCGGAACCACCCTTGCCGCCACCGATCGGGAGACCCGTGAGGCTGTTCTTGAAGGTCTGCTCGAAAGCGAGGAACTTCATCGTGTCGAGAGTAACTGACGGATGGAAACGGAGTCCGCCCTTGTACGGACCTATAGCACCGTTAAACTGAACGCGGAAACCGCGGTTTGTGTGAATTTTTCCCTCATCGTCTTCCCATGTAACACGGAAAGAAATCTGACGGTCCGGCTCAGTAAGTCTTTCAAGAAGACCTGCCTTCTCGTACTCAGGGTGCATAGCAACGATAGGCTCGATGCTTGCAAAAACTTCTTCAACTGTCTGGATGAACAAGGTTTCGCCCTTGTTTCTTTCCTTGACGGAGTCAAGGACTCTTTGCATATAAGGTGTCATAAAAAGGACCTCCGAAAAAATAAAATATGGTAAATATTATAGCACTTTTGAGCTAAAAGTCAATAACTGTACGGGTAAAAAGTGTATATTTATTGCAGGAAACTGAGGATAAAGTCGATTCCGTCATCCGATGGATTTACGATGTGACCACCGTCCCATACGAAAAATCGGAAATTACTGCCATATCCACGTGATATATAGTGTTTTTGCGCCTTATCTGCCTCGCGTTTTGCTTCCTCAACGGGGAAAATGTCATCGCGTGCGCCAACTTCTACGAAAACGGGACGAGGAGCGGTAAGTGAGCACAGCTCGGAGTCTGAATATGTTTTGTAAGGCTCGCGGAAAGCCCATTCGGGCCAGCGCGTATCAAGGCTTCCGTTGAAACAGGACATAAAGTACCCTGCACGAACGCGGTCTGAGACCGCCATTGTGCGAAGCGTTAAGAACGCGCCGTATGACATTCCGCACACGCCAAGGCGCGACATATCGAGGAAACGGAGATTGGAAAGCGAGGAAAATGCGCGGATGAGGAAGAAAACCTCAAGAGCCGTCATGCTGCCGCCAAGCTCCTTGAGAGCACGGTCAATTTTTATTCTGTCGTATTTTGTCGCGTAGCACGGCTTTGCGGGGCTTCTTCCACAATTCCAGAGAAGAAACTGGGGAGAGAGCACGCAGACACCCTTGCGGAGAAGTCGTGCGATAATGTCCGAATACCCGTTTTTACCGTGGATGCCGTACATAAGCTCGGGAGTGCCGAGAAGACCGTGTGCGGCAACGACGAGCGGTGACGGAGCTTTCATACCGTGAGGGATAAAGAGCAGCGCAAAAAACGGCGTTTTCGGGAGTGGAGAGAAGCGCAGACGGTAAATCTCGCAAAGCTCATCACGCCCGACATACTCCTGCGATACGGGGCAGGGAGCGGCAATGTCTCTATCAAGCGGTGCGCCGAGCGCCTGTCGAAGAGGGGACGGCTCATCGAGAAAAGGAAGGTCAGAAAAGCCGCGCTCGCAAAGCGCAAGGATACCGTCGAGATACTCGCGTCTTACGCCCTCGCTTACCTCGGGAGCTTCTGTGTAAAGTTTAGTCATTTTTAATCTCGTCAAGCTCCTTCTTAAGGCGTGAAATCTCAACTCGCAATGCGCAGAGCTCCTGCGCAATCGGGTCGGGAATATGAATCTGGTCAAGCTCTGCATTCTTCGGCTTTACGCCACCCTGACGAGCAACACGAGCAGGAACGCCGACAGCCGTGGAATCAGGCGGAACGGTATCGAGAACAACTGCATTTGCGGCAATTTTTGAATTGTCGCCAACTGTGAACGGACCGAGAACTTTTGCACCGGCACCGACCATAACGTTGTTTCCGAGTGTTGGATGGCGTTTGCCAACGTCCTTACCCGTACCGCCGAGCGTGGCGCCCTGATAAATCGTGCAGTTTGCGCCGATTTCGGTAGTCTCGCCGATTACGATACCCGTACCGTGGTCGATGAAGAAACCTGGGCCGATTTTTGCGGCAGGGTGAATTTCAACACCTGTTAGGAATTTGTTATACTGCGAAACCATACGTGCAAGAAATAGGAGCTTGTGCCTGTAATAAAAATGAGCGATGCGGTGGCGGCAGATAGCGTGGAAGCCCGAGTAGAGAAGAAAAACCTCAAGGTTACTTCTTGCGGCAGGGTCACGCTCGCGCGCGGCACGAAGGTCAGCCTTCATATTCTTAAACATACTCATTCACCTTTGCTTTCAATATTATTCTATAAATCCTCCGCCTATGAGGCGGTCGTTATCATAAAGTACAAGCGACTGTCCGGGCGAAACTCCGCGCTGTGGGGATGTAAAGTGCGCCGTGATGCGACCGTCTGCAATTTCAACTTCGCATTCGCACGGACGGGAGTTATACCTGATTTTTCCCATACACGAAAATCTTGCTTTGGGTGCCTTGTCGCTTATCCACGAAAGCCCCGTTGCCGTAACTTCGCTTTTTGACTGTGCGCCATCAAGACCGAGGATAACTTCGTTTTTTTCTGCATCAAGCTTTGATACGAAGATTCGCTCGGAGTAAGCGATTCCAAGACCGCGTCGCTGACCGACGGTATAGCGGATAAGACCGCGGTGCTCGCCGAGATCCTCGCCCTTTGGCCCTCGGAAACGGCCCGGTTTCGATTTGCCAAAGCGGTCTTCAATGTACGTTGCATAGTCGCCGTCGGGGATAAAGCAGATGTCCTGACTGTCGCTCTTGTCAGCTACGTTGAGCCCGATTTCGCGGGCAATGGCGCGTACTTCGTCTTTGGAGAGCTCACCGAGCGGAAAGAGAGAGCGCGAGAGCTTCTTCTGCGAGAGGCGGTACAGCGCGTACGTCTGGTCTTTCTCGCCATACGCCGCACGGGTTGGGAAAAACTCACCATCATATTTCATAAGTCGGGAATAATGCCCCGTTGCAATCATGTCTGCGCCGAGCTCATCTGCAAGGTCGAGCATAGTTCCGAACTTTATATGCTCGTTGCAGAGAATACACGGATTCGGAGTTCTTGCGGCGAGGTATTCGCTCGTGAAGTTGTCGATGACATGCCGTTTGAAGTCGCCTTCCGCATTGTAGGAAATGTGTTCTATCGAGAGCTTGCGGCAGACCTCGCGTGCATCCGAGTCATCATTTCCGTGGAGAAGGAGAGTGACTCCGATAACTTCATATTCTTTTTTGAGGAGAGCGGCGGCAACGGAAGAGTCAACCCCTCCGCTCATGCCGACAAGCACTTTCTTTTTCATAAAAAACCTCTAAAAATTGATGTTCATTCTGTACGGTGCGTGGGTGAGAATCTCGCAACCGTCCTTTGTAACCACAACAGAGTCTTCAATTCTGACTCCGCCAAGCCCTTCAATGTAGAGACCGGGTTCGATTGTGACTATCATATTTTTGCAAAGTATTTCATTCGAGCGCCTTGAGAGCGTGGGGGATTCGTGCACCGCAAGACCGACACCGTGGCCGAGCGAGTGTGTAAAATATTTATCCATTCCCTCTTTAGCAAAAAGCTCGCGGGCAAGGGCGTCAATCTCGCGGCAGGGGATACCTGCCTTTACGGAACGGAGACACTTCTGTTGAACTTCGAAAACAAGCTCCCAAAGGTCACAAAGGTCCCTCTTCGGATTTCCGATGTGGATTGTGCGCGTTATGTCGGAGCGGTATCCGTTTGCTTTTGCGCCGAAATCAAATGTCATAAGGCAGTTTTCGGGGATTTCAACGTTATCTGCTTCTGCGTGGGGCATAGCTCCGCGAAGGTCGCTTGCAGCGATTGTGGAAAAAGCCGCGCCCTCGCTTCCGAGAAGCGACATATTGTAATCAAGAAGTGCTGCCGCCCCTCTCTCGGTCATTCCCTTTGAGAGAGAAGTACACATTTTTACAAACGCCTCGTCTGCGATTTTTGCCGCACGTCGGATGCAGGCGATTTCTGCTTCGTCCTTTACGGCGCGGATATCACTTCCCAAGTCGGTGCAGGCAACAAAGGTGACGTCGTCACCCGACGCGTTTTTGATGTTGGTAAGCTCAAAATCCGTGATGCTCATGGCTTCATATCCGACCGACATAGGTGCGAGACTGCCCAGAATGTCGCCGATATGATCAGCCATCGGTCGTGATATAACGGTTATGTCAAAGCCGTCTGCCTGCGAGCGAATCTGGACATCGTAACGCCCGTCGGTAAGGGCAAAAAGCTTATCGTGAGTTATAATGAGCGTGCAGTTACTTCCCGAAAACCCTGAAAAATACCGGTAATTCTCATAAGACGTCACGAGGTATGCGGAGAGAGAATTTTCCGAGAGCTTTTCGCGGAGTGCGGAAATTCTTTTTTCAAACATTTATCTTACCTCAAATTTCCATTCCTTTGCGAGGAGGTTTCCGGCCTCGTCGCGCGCACGGATTGAGACCGTGTGGAA
>JAZQSI010000043.1:0-11075 GCA_045629985.1 Eubacteriales bacterium | reverse complement strand
AAGATTACAGGCAACGAAATGTCAAAGATTCGTGCTTCTCACGCGGCATCAATCCTTGCATCCCCCTACAACCCGACAGCTCAGGCTATCAAGGGTTGGCCGTGGGGTAACAGACTCTGGGCTATCGTTGACTGTCTCATGAACATTCCTATCTTAGAGTGGGCATCAAAGTACGGCACAGAGCCCGACCCGCGTTTTGCTGATATCGCAAGAACTCACGTTGACACAGTTCTCAAGACCTTCCTCCGCGACGACGGAAGCGTTCACCACATCGTTCACTACGATACAACGACAGGCGAAGTTATCGACCATCCGCAGGGTCAGGGCTATGCTTCAGGTTCTTCCTGGTCACGTGGCCAGTCATGGGCTGTTTACGGTTTTGCTGTTGCTTATATCAACTCAGGCAAGAAGGAATACCTCGATGCCGCAAAGAAGGTTGCTCACTACTTCATGACGAATGTCGAACCGGGCAAGCTTCCGCTTCTTGACTTCCGTCAGCCTGCAGAACCCGTTTACTACGACTCATCTGCTGCAGCTATCACTGCTTGCGGTCTCATCGAGATTGCAAAGTGTGTTGACGAGTTTGAAGCTCCGATGTACGAGCGCGCAGCGATTTCCCTCCTCAAGGCATGCGAAGAGCATTGCAACTGGGATGAGGATACAATGTGGATTCTCGACATGGGTTCAGGCTCTTATGACGCAACCGCAACTATCCATGTTCCGTGGGTATGGAGTGACTACTACCTCACTGAAGCTCTCATGAAGCTTTACGGCAACGACGGTAAGTTCATCACTCACGACGAAGAAGTCCCCGAAGAAAAATAAATAAGTAAAAGAACTATGGCAAGCGCCATAGTTCTTTTTTATTTACTTCCGCACAACAATCATTCTTTCTATGAACATTGCGTTTTCGTCGCCCTTGTTGCCGCCATAGATTTCACCCGTGAACTTCATTGAAAGGTAAACGTCGCATTCGTCCATCGGGAAGGTTGCCGAAAGGCCCGTAAGGTTTATCGAACCTGCACCGCCGGGAAGCGCGAGGCGTGTGTTAATCGAATCTTTCATTCCCGTGAGGCTCGCGATTTTATAGATATTATATCCGCCCTGAATGATATCATCTTTGAAGATTTCTTTTTTGACGACATCCTCGCCCTCGTTCTGGACTCTGAAGAGAAGCGGAACCTTTATCTCGTCGTCGCGGTTTGACGGAACCCATACAAACGGCAAGTGAATTCCCTTTGCGGCATCAAACGAAAGCTTCATTACCTCGGGAAGTGTTGAATCCGCATCTGCAACAGCGGAGAAACCGTAATTATTTCTGATTCGCTTCTGCGAATACTTCGGCATATTGAGGAGCGTAACCTGGCAGATGTCCTTTTCGGGAACGCTTGCAAATTCTTTCGGAATATCGAAGGTAATTTCCTCTTCCGAAATTTCTTCGAAGTATTCAATTTCATTATTCAAGCCGCCGACAGAGCCTTTTCCTATCGGGACTTCCATATGGTCGCGGATGGTCTTTATAAGACGAGCCTTTACCTCACCAATCTTAAAGTCGAAGTTCTCACCACGCTCTTCAGCCTGCTTCTTAAGCTCAAAGAACTTGAAGAGAATAACAGCATCAAGCGGCTTGCGGAGCCAATTTACACGCTCTGCAAAAAGCGCATCTCCCGAGACAAGCTCGCTTGCCTTTTCGAGATACTCCGAGCCCTTTATTGCAGTTGTGGAGTCGATATAATTGAATCGGCTGTCTTCACCACAGCAGAGAACCGTCATCATATTCTTATCAAGCGCCTCTCGGAGAAGCTTAAAATACTTCTTTACATACTCTGCGCCCTTACCGTAATAACGGTTGACGAAATCATCAATAAGAGCCTCTGCATCAAGGTCAGGATTCTCCAAAAGGTGCGTAAGAACGTACTTGTTAAGATCCCAGCAGTCGGAAATCGGATGCTGGGATTCAATGAACGTACCCGTTGCGCCGAGGTCACGTATGGTCTTGATTGTATCCGCGTGTCTGTAGAATATCGGAAGCGGGTAGTTTGTTCTCGCAACGTAGAGATAGTCATAACAATAAAGCTCTGCACCTGACTTTTTGCAGATATCTGCCCAGGCTGTCGCAAGGCGCAGATAGTTTTTGTTTGTCGGCGCGTGAATGCCGCGAACCATATCGTTGAAGAGGTCAGCAAGATAAATGACCATATTCGGCTCCGGCATCGTTCCGTCTTTTGCAGGCTCGATGCAGTTTGCATAAGCGCTCGTGAGAATCTTTGCCCACGGATAAACCTTTGCCACCTCGCGTGCGATGCGGTTTACGAACTTAAGCATATAGCCCGTATCGCCTGATTCCTCGAGAACCCTTTCGCACTCGGGGCACTGGCAGAAGAAGTCTTTGTTTATATCATCAAGCGAAACTGCATAGCAGACAGGAAGCTCGACGCCCGTTTTTTCTGCAAGCTCAACGTCTTCTTTTATGTAAGCGAGTACTTTTTCAAGCAAAGCATTGAAAAACTCCTCATTCGAGAAGCAGTAGCTGCCTGTTCTGATGCGCTTCCCCTCACGCTTGTTCCATGCCCACCAATCGGGATGCTCATCAAAATACTCATCGCGCGGGAAGTACTTGCCGAGCGTATGCGCGTGGTGCGGTCTTCCCATCTGTCGTGCACCGCCGTATTTGCGGACGGTTTCGTCGTAGACCTGGTCGTCAATTTCGTCATCCCAGAACGGAGAGATAGCATTCGTTCTCGTTCTCGCCATATGAACAAAGCCTTCAGGTTTGCAGGGTGAATGCATAAACGGCTTGCGGAATACAAAGCAAGGAGTGCCTTCCATATATAAATCTTCAGCAAGAGAAAGTTCAGAAAGCTCAAGGACATCTTCTTCGTACATATTCCACCAACGGACACCGAGAAGGTCTTCTATAAAATGATATGCACCATAGATAATTCCGCGTTCAACCTTATCATTACCACCGTTAATGATAACACTTCCGTCGATCATGGTAATCTTCCAGTTTTCACAGTCGTTGCCGATGACATTTCTCTTTTTTGCAAATTCTGTGTTTCCGACATAGATACACTTTCCCTCTGCATCCTTTTCAGGTACAACGGGAAGTTTTACTGAAAGAGCCTTTTCGATGTAAATACAAAGCTCCTCCGCGGCAGTCTTTTCAACAATTGATGTGTTTTCAGGAACGACAATCTTACAGTCACATACTCCCTTTTTAAGAAAAGTCTTATCCATGATTTTTCTCCTTCAGATAAAATACCAAGAGCATATTCATCTCTTTCTCGTTATTCTATCATGCAACCATATGCAAACCAATAGCGATTTTGATACAAAACATTGTATTTTGGTGCCAAATTTGCTGTAAGTAGTTTTATACTGTTTTTACTTCCTTACAACAATCATTCTGTCAAAATAAATTGCATTTTCGTCTCTCTCTTCTCCGCCGTACAATGCACCCGTAAATTTCATTGAGAGATAAACATCGCACTTGTCCATTGGAAATACTGCTGCAAGCCCGCGGAGATTTACAGTAACCTCCTGCGGAATACGGAGCCTTGTATCAGGGAATTTCATCACGTCCGCAACAGTTCCGATTTTATAGAGGTTATATCCATCAAGCTTTATATCTTCCGCATAAAGATTATTTCCACAAGCAACTTTGCCATCCTGATCAACCTCAAAGAAAAGCGGTGTAGGCGTATCATCATTTTTTGAGCTTGGGATTAAGGTGTACGGCGCACGGAAACCCGTTGCAGTATCATAGCTGATTTTGAGAACCTTTCCCGTCTCCGCCTCTGCATCCTCTACGAAACTTGCTCCGTAACCTGCATTAAAGAGGTTGGTGGAGAACTTCGTCATATAGCGCATCGGAAACTGGTAAACATCTTCAGGGTTTTCGTTTGCAAGTTCTGTCGGAATTACAAACGCTTCTGCCTCATCAGGAAGACTCTCGAGAAACTCTTTTCTTATCTCAATCCCCTTTGGTATGTTGTTTTGAGGGAACTTAAGATATTTATCATAAGTGTCGAATATGCGATTTCTGATTTCTGTCGTAGTGAAGTTAAACTCAATGCCACTTTCAAATGCGTTTCTCTTAAAGTCAAAAAATCGAAGCAGGAGCGCAACATCAAGAGAATTACGAAGCCACTCTATCCTGAAACGATACGGTCCTTTCTCTCCTGCTGCCTCGATTGCACGCACAAGAATCTCCTGCCCTTTTATTATCGTCTCAAGGTCGATGTAGTTAAACGGGCTGTCCTCGTCACAGCACATTGCAGTAACAAGATTTTCATCAAGTTTTCTTGCAAGAAGCGCGAGATACTCTTTTGCCGGCGAAGCCGCAGGTCCGTAATAGCGGTTCATAAAATCTTCCGTTAAAGCATCTGCATCAAGATAGGGGTTCTCAAGAAGGTGACAGAGAAGAAAGTTGTTGAGCTCCCAAAAATCAGCAAAACGGTTCTGTGTTTCGATAAACGCGCCGCGTATGCCGTTATCTGCCCAAGTCTTTACCGTATCTGCAATGCGGTTGCAAATGGGAAGCGGATAGTTAAGAACTATATTATACAAATAGTCCCATACATAATAGCCGCAACCTGCTTTTTTTACAACTTCTGCCCAACTTTCAACCTCACGACGGTATCTTTTGTTCGTAGGCGATGAAACCTTGCGCGCAAGGTCAATATAAACATCGGCAATATTGATAATGACATTTTTCTCAGGAAGCGTATCATCCTTTGGCGGGTCAATCGTTTCAAGATACGCTGACATTACAAACCTTGCAAAGGGATATTTCGCTCCAAGCTCACGCGCAACGCGGTTTACAAACTTCATTACATATCCGCTGTATCCCGATTTTTGTATAATCTCCTGACATCTGTCGCACTGGCAAACACAATATTCAAGCAAATCATCGAGTGACAATGAGTAATAGCACGGAAATTCCACCCCAGTCTTCTCAGACAGACTTATATCCTCTTCGATTATCTCTGAATACTTTTCGCAAAGCGCATCAAAAAAGCTTTCGTTGGTAAGACATCTGTGTCCCTCGCGAAGGTGTTTTCCCAAAGCCTTATTCCAAGCCCACCAATCGGGATGCTCATCAAAATATTCATCCGCAGGAAAAAGCTTTCCCATGACGTGGCACTGATGCGGTCTTCCTACCTGCAACACATCGCCGTACTTTCGGATTTCTTCGTCAAATCTTCCGTCAGGGATATTGTCGTCATGAGGGGAGACAACATTCACTCGCATTCTTGCAAGGTGCTTGAAATTTTCCACACCTGACTGCGGGTTCATGTAGGGTTTTCTGAATTCAAAAAACGGAGTTCCCTCATGTACGAAACCATCGTCGAACGTAAGCTCTGAAAGCTTCGGCACATCCTCCTCCCACGGATTCCACCAGCGAACGCCTACTATATCTTCAAGGAAGTGATACACCGCGTAAATGATTCCACGATCGCCTTTTTCCACGCCGCCGGTAAGAACGAGGTTGTCACCCACCATTTTGATTATCCAGTTTTCCTTACTGCTTCCGATGATACCTGCATCTTTTGCAAATGCGGTATGACCTATATAAATTCCCTTTCCGCAAGCGTCCTCTTCGTGAACAATCAGAATCTTTACAGAAAGCGATTTATAAAGATATTCTGAGAGCTCTTCTGCCGCAGTTTTTTCGACTGCATGCGCATTGTCAGGAATCACAACGGAATATTCGCACCTGTCCCTCTCGGCAATGATTTTCTTCATTTTCTTTTCCTCTTCTCTCTTCTGAAAATGGCTTGATTCAAAGCTTTCGATCCGTCACGAACAGCATATGCTTTTTCACCTTAAAAGTCAATAGTTTTTATGTGATAAAAATAAAAACACCAAGACCTGAGCTTTCAATCAGGTCTTGGTGCTCTTTTACTTTGAATAGTAGTTTATAAGGCAACCTGCGAGGATGATATCTCTTTCCTCACGTGTGAGAGCAGGAAGCTTAAGTGTGATTTCGGACGTTTTTCCGTCCTTTATGAGCTTCGCCGAAACCTCTTCACCGTCTCCAAGAAGAAGTGCCCGAATACCCTCGATATAGATGAGGTCTCCTGCCGCAATTCCTGAGTTATCAGCATCGTCCATAATAAACGGAAGCATACCCCAGTTTACGACATTTGAGCGGTAGCGCTTTGTTGCGTATTCGCGAGCGATGTCCGCAACACCGCCGAGAACTCTCTGGCACGATGCCGCCTGCTCACGTGCCGAACCGTCACCGGGTTTGAGTGAGAACACAGCCGTTCCGACAGATGTTTTTGAAAGGTCAATGCCGTCAATACCGAAATCATCAAAAGCAGACTTATCGCCCTCGCGGCGAGCAAGCTCACGAGCGTAGATTTCTTTCGTTCTGCCGACGTATGCGGGGTCTTTTCTTGAGAGAGCAAAGGATGCAAGCTTAATCGGGTTTGAACGGTAAGACGAAGTCTCACCCGACGGGATAAGCTCGTCAGTAGTCGTGACCGGATCGTAAATCGCACTTGCAACAGAGATAAGGAGATTGTCTGTCATACCAATCATCTCAGGCCAGTCTGCAATATTCGGGCCAAACACAAGCTCCTCTGACGGGTCGGGTTTGCCTACGCCGTAGTAGATGCGGCTCTTGTACGGCGTGTCGTCGTATGAATACTTTTCATCCTGCGGATCTTTCGGAATGTTTTCAAGTTCAAAGGCAGAGGTAAGCTTTCCTCCATTTAAAGCCGTTGCCGCAATGGAACGCGCATCCATAAGAGCGACGTAAGAAATCTGACCGTCACCCGGCTTTGAACCTTCGCGGTTCGGGAAGTTTCGTGTCGCATGACGAATAGAGAGCGCACCATTTGCAGGAACGTCGCCTGCGCCAAAGCACGGTCCGCAGAAGCAGGAGCGGATGCTTACACCAGCTGCTGTAAGGTCAGCGAGTGTACCGTCACGCATAAGCTCCATTGACATCGGCGAGCTTGCGGGGTAAACAGAGAGCCAGAAGCTGCCGTCACCCGTAGTTGCACCGTTCAATATATCGCGGACACGGTGGATATTCTGGAAAAGACCGCCCGAACAACCACCGACAAAGCCCTGGTCAACATAGAGCTCACCGTTTTTAATCTTATTGAGAAGCGAAACGCTCTTATCTGAAACACCGAGCATTTCCGCGGCATCACGATCAACCTCGGCGAGAATATCGTTAAGATTTGCCTTAAGCTCACGAATCGTATATGCATTTGACGGATGGAACGGAAGCGCAATCATCGGCTCAACCTTTGAGAGGTCAACGCAAACAGCCGAATCGTAGTATGCACCGTTCTCCGGATGAAGCGGCTTATAATCCTCGGGGCGACCGTGGGTTGTGAGGAAGTCACAAACGGTCTTGTCCGTTTCCCATACAGATGAGAGGCATGAAGTTTCCGTTGTCATAACATCAACACCGAGGCGGAAGTCCATACTGAGGTTTGCAACACCCGGGCCTACAAACTCCATAATCTTGTTCTTAACGGCGCCGTCCTTGAATACCGCGCCGATTATCGCAATCGCAATATCCTGCGGACCTACACCAGGTCGCGGAGCACCCTCGAGATATACACAAACAACATCAGGATATGCGATGTTATATGTCTTTGAAAGAAGCTGGCGAGCAAGTTCAGGACCACCCTCACCGATTGAGATTGCACCGAGCGCACCGTAACGCGTATGCGAGTCAGACGCGAGAATCATTTTTCCGCAACCTGCATAACGCTCACGCATGTACTGGTGGATAACCGCCTGATGGGCAGGGACAAATTCGCCACCGTAACGTTTTGCGGCAGAGAGGCCGAAAACGTGGTCATCCTCGTTTATCGTACCGCCAACGGCGCAAAGGCTGTTGTGGCAGTTTGTAAGAACATACGGAAGTGGAAACTCCGTGAGCCCCGATGCGCGAGCCGTCTGGATAATGCCAACATATGTGATATCGTGCGATGCCATAGCATCAAACTTAATCGCAAGCGAATCCATATTGTCCGAGGTGTTGTGAGCCTCGAGGATGGAATACGCCATCGTTTTCTTTTTAGCCTGGCTCGGAGCATCAAGTCCGAGAACGCTTGCATCCTTAACAGAGAGCAAGCATCCGTCTTTATAATAGACTCCGTTTTTAATTACTGAAACCATTTGTAAAACACCCTTTCTTATGTCTTCAATTATAGACTAAAGAGCGCTTAAAATCAAGTTTGATTTCTCCTATATCCGACAAAAGTTTTTGCGGCACTTCAAACCCGTTTATGTTCATTTTCATCAGAAGCACGGAAACATACCCATCTGCCGTGAACAGGTTGATTTTTGCATCTCCCGACACCTCAAGTTCTTCGGGCAAAAAAGAAAAGACAACGGGAACATCCACTCCTCTCTCTTCCAGAAAATTTTTCATCACATCGTTCCGAATCTTTACCGCAAACGCCGTATCTTTCCCTTTCGTATATTCAATTTTCACGCTTTCAAACGGAATCTCTGCGGCTGTCTCTTCTCTGTTACTCTCCGCAGAGGATCGCATAAAAAAAACCGCAATAAATGCGATAGTTGCCGCAATAGCCAATATCAGGATAATTTTAAATTTTACATTCTTCCGCTCAACATTAGACATTTTTTACACGCTCCGTCGTTTAAAATTATTTTTGGGTGGTGATGCTTGTGTGGTAAAAACTATTTATGCAGATGTTTTACTTGTTATAAATCTTATTATAAACTACCTTCTTTTATTCGTTACGGCACACATTGCAGTACTCCCACTTTCAAGATTCAGACTTCTTCTCGCATCATCTTTCGGTGCACTTTATGCGGTGGCGTCTTTTTTACCGTCGCTCTCATTTCTCTTATTTTTCCCGATAAAACTGTTTATTGCCGTAATAATGGTCTTCCTCGCTTTTGGCAAAAAACTCTTTCTGCGGGCGTATCTCACCTTTTTTGTCTCCTCTCTTGTTTTTGCAGGATTCTGTCTTCTCGCGCCAAGTGTCATCTCCTCGGTAAGCGGCGGTGTGTATTACATAAACCTCTCATTTCCCGTCCTAATTCTTTCAACACTTCTCGCTTATATTCTTCTCCGCATTGTTTTTTCAAGGCGTTGCGGAGGTGAGAAGAAAGTATGCAGCGTAACGGTAAAAAACAAAGATGAAGAATTAGAACTTCGTGCACTCGTGGACACGGGAAACTCCCTGCGTGCTCCACATACCAATGCACGCGTTGTTATATGTGCTTACGACACCGTGAGAGCTATTCTTCCACTTGCGGCACGTGAGATTCTCGATGAATATCGCGGCAAAAGCTTTTCTCTCGCATTTGACAAACTATCCGATATTTCGCATTTTTCTCTCATCCCCTATAAGACGGTAGGGGTATCATTTTCTCTTCTTCTCGCTTTTACTCCCGACGAGGTTTACATAGAAAAAAAGCTTTCAAAGGGTGCGGTCTGCGCAATATCCGAAGCTCCCGTCGGAGACGGAAGCGGCTATGACGCGCTCATCTAAAGGAGGATTATCCGTGAACATTAAGTTTTCTTTTTTTAAGTTTCTTGAAAAACTCGGTCTCATCTCCCCTGCATCGGTTATGTACATATGCGGAAGCGACACACTCCCCCCACCGCTCACAAACGAAGAGGAAGAGTATCTCATATCCCGTCTTGATACCGACTCGGACAATGTCAGAAAAACGCTTACTGAACACAACCTGCGGCTCGTCGTTTACATTGCACGCCGCTTTGAAAACACAGGCATCGGCATTGAAGACCTTATATCAATCGGAACAATCGGGCTCATAAAATCAATAAACACTTACAAACCCGAAAAGAAGATAAAGCTTGCAACCTACGCCTCGCGTTGCATCGAAAACGAAATACTTATGTATCTTCGGAAAACCTCATCGCAAAAGACAGAAATCTCCTTTGACGAGCCACTCAACACTGACTGGGACGGAAACGAGCTTCTTCTCTCTGACATCCTTGGAACTGAACCTGACTCGGTAATCCGCCCCATTGAGGATGAGACTGACCGCGAACTTCTCATCCGCGCGCTATCGACTCTGCCCGAAAAAGAGCAGACGATTATTAAAATGCGCTTCGGTATCGGTGGCATGCGCGAGCGAACACAAAAAGAAGTTGCGGATGTTCTCGGAATTTCGCAGTCCTACATATCACGACTCGAAAAAAGAATTATTTCAAGACTCCGAAGCGAAATTCTGCGACTGCTTTAAATTTTATCATCGTATTAAAAAGCCCCCCAAAGGCAATAATGATATTACTCTTATTGCTTTCGGGAGGGCTTTTGTTCAATGCACGAAAAAGTAGAGATTTGCGGCGTCAATACTTCAAAATTAAAAATCCTGACAGGTGAGGAAACAAATACTCTTCTCCGCCGCTACAAAGACGGCGACAAGAGCGCACGCGATGAACTTATCTCGGGAAACCTGCGACTTGTCTTAAGCGTTATCCAGCGTTTTTCCAACCGCGGCGAGTCGGTAGATGACCTCTTTCAGGTAGGCTGTGTAGGACTTATCAAGGCAATAGACAATTTTGACATCACCCTCGGGCTCAGACTTTCGACCTATGCAGTTCCCATGGTTATCGGAGAAATCCGACGTTACCTTCGTGACAACAGCGCAATCAGGATTTCGCGTTCAATGCGCGACACGGCATACCGAGCACTGCAGATAAAAGAAAAACTCATGAACGAAAATCAACGCGAACCGTCCGTTTCCGAAATTGCAAAGGCTATGGACAAGCCGTGCGAGGAAATCGTGTTCGCACTTGACGGCATTATGGACCCCGTCTCGCTGTATGAACCTGTTTATTCCGATTCGGGCGGTGACACAATCTGCGTTATGGATCAGGTGGGCGACACAAAAAACACGGACGAAAACTGGCTCGAAAAAATCGCGCTCAAAGAGGCGATTTCGCACCTCAATGACCGTGAGAGAAGGATTCTCTCGCTCCGTTTCTTCGACGGCAAAACGCAAACCGAGGTTGCAGACGAAATCGGCATAAGTCAGGCGCAGGTCTCACGTCTTGAGAAAGGCGCAATCGACAGAATAAAGAAAGAAATATA
>JAZQSI010000042.1:0-18880 GCA_045629985.1 Eubacteriales bacterium | reverse complement strand
ATATTGGTTAGCAAAGGCTAACTGCTTGAATGGAGGAAGAAAAATGACGCTTGACATGTTGAAAGTCGGCGAAAGCGGAATAATAAAATCCGTAGGCGGCGAGGGAGATCTCCGCCTTCGTTTGCTTGATATGGGGCTTATACCCAAAACTCGCATAACGCTTATAAAGGTCGCGCCAATGGGTGACCCGATGGAGCTTTATGTCAGGGGATATGAGCTTACTCTGCGTGCAGAGGATGCGAGAAAAATTGAAGTTGAGGCGGAGGTTGAGAAAAAGTGATTTTTGCACTTGCAGGAAACCAGAATTGCGGAAAGACCACACTTTTCAATGCTCTTACGGGTTCTAACCAGCATGTCGGAAATTTCCCGGGGGTAACGGTTGATCAGAAAAGCGGCGAAATACGCGGCTACAAAGGCTGTACGGTTGTTGACCTTCCGGGTATATATTCTCTGCGTGCATACACGCAGGAGGAAATCGTCGCGCGAGATTTTATTCTCACCTCACGTCCTGATGCAATAATAAACATAATAGATGCGACAAACATCGAGCGAAATCTCTATCTCACTCTCCAACTTCTTGAGCTTCGCGTGCCTATGGTGCTTGCTCTCAATATGATGGATGAGGTAAGGTCGAATCACGGCTCGATAGACGTGGAGAAATTGAGCGAATGCCTCGGGGTTCCGATAGTTCCGATCAGTGCGTCAAAAGGAGAGGGTGTTTCCGAGCTTATCCGTCAAGCACATTCGACGGCAAAGGCAAGAGAGATACCGAAAGTTTATGACTTCTGCTCATCTGCATCGCCGGTTCACCGTTGCATTCACGCCGTTTCTCACGTTATTGAGGACCACGCGGAGCACATAGGTCTTCCGTCGCGTTTTTGTACGGTAAAGCTTATTGAGGGTGACGATACCATTGCAGAGAAACTCGAACTTGATAGTAACGAAACTGAGCTCATTGAGCACTGCGTTATTGAGATGGAGACTGAAACGGAGCTTGACCGCAATGCTGCCATTGCTGATATGAGATACACATTCATTGAGAAGATTGTGGCTTTGTCAGTCTCAAAGGGAAGAGAGAGCAAGGAACGTCTCCGTTCGGTGAAGATTGATAAAATCCTTACGGGCAAATACACCGCAATCCCTGTTTTTATAGGAATAATTGCTCTTGTTTTCTGGCTTACGTTCGGTGTTATCGGTACATATCTCTCCGATCTTCTCGGTGCGGGAATAGACTATCTCGCAACTGTCTGTGACGGACTTCTCACGAATTACGGAATCAACCCAGTCATACACAGCTTGATAATTGACGGCATTTTCGCAGGCGTGGGAAGCGTTCTGTCGTTCCTGCCGCTTATAGTTACTCTGTTCTTCTTTCTCTCGATTTTGGAGGATACGGGATATATGGCGCGTGTTGCGTTCTTCATGGATAAGCCGCTTCGTAAGATTGGGCTTTCGGGAAAGAGCTTTGTTCCGATGCTCATCGGATTTGGCTGTACCGTTCCTGCCATCATGTCAACGCGAACAGTATCGTCCGATCGCGACCGCAAGATGACGATACTCTTGACACCGTATATGAGCTGTTCTGCAAAGATTCCGGTTTATGCAGTTTTTGCGGCTGCGTTCTTCCCGGGAAAGAGTGCTCTCGTAATGACGGGACTTTACGTATTTGGTGTAATTCTTGCGATTTTGCTTGCGCTTGTCCTTAACAAGACAGCGTTTCGCGGAAACCCTGTTCCGTTTGTCATGGAGCTTCCGAATTACAGAATGCCGTCACCGAAGAGTGTAGGACTTCTCCTTTGGGAAAAGGCTCGCGATTTTATAGAGCGCGCGTTTACGGTAATCTTCTTTGCGACAATTATAATCTGGTTCTTGCAGACGTTTGATACACGTCTCAATGTTGTATCTGACAGCTCGGACAGCCTTCTTGCCGTCATAGGTCAGGCGATAGCTCCGGTTTTTGCACCGCTCGGTTTTTCGGACTGGCGTGTTGCAACCTCGCTTATTTCAGGCTTTACTGCGAAAGAGGCGGTTGTTTCTACTCTTTCCGTTCTTATGGGTACCGGCATGGAGAATATTTCGGGATCGCTTTCAGGGCTTTTCGCTCCGCTTTCGGCACTCAGCTTCCTCGTGTTTACACTTCTTTATACCCCGTGTGTGGCGGCGGTTGCGGCACTTCGCCGCGAGCTTAAGAGCACTCTTGCAACGATAGGCGTGGTAATTATGCAGTGCGTGATTGCTTGGGTTGTTGCATGGCTTGTGTTTGTGATAGGAAGTGCAATTATATGAGGTTTTTGGATTGTATAATAGCAGGAGGGATTATTCTCCTCGTGGTGCTTGCTGTTCTGCTTATGAAGAAGAGAAAAAAAGCGGGAAGAGGATGCTGTGGCAACTGCGCTTCGTGTAATAAATGCAGATAAAAATACGCCGGACATTGTCCGGCGTATTTCTTTGTTTTTTAGTTTGCTTTCTTAAGGAAATCGAAATATCCCCATTCGTAGAAACGCTTTATCAATGCTACGATAATTGGGGTAATGATGCCCACTATACCGAAGAATCTGAGACCGATATAGAGCGATATCAGGGTTATGAGCGGATGAAGACCGATTTGCTCACCGACGATTTTAGGTTCGATGAGGTTTCGAACAACCGTTACGATAACGTAAATTATTACAAGTCCAACGGCAAGAACGTAATTTCCTGTAATTAAGGAAACTATTGCCCACGGCATAAGCACCCATCCTGTGCCGAGTATTGGAAATGCATCTATAATTGCGATGATTCCTGCAATAAGGATTGCACTGTCAACCCTGAGTACGGAAAGTCCGATAGAAACTTCCACAAAGGTAATGCAGATGAGAATAAGCACCGCGCGAAGATATGCAAAAACCGTTGTTGAGAGCTGGTTGCGCATACGGCGGATCTGAAGTCTTCTTGAATCTGAAAGACTTTCGGCAAGTTTTTTGCGAAGCTTCGGGTAGTCGGAACTCAAAAAATACGTTGATGCGATTGATACGATAATAAAGATGAGAACTGACGGGAGGTTTGTAGCAAGGCTCGCAGTGTAAGAAACAATGGGAGAAATGAGATTCTGGAGTGCTGAGATAAGCTCCGTGAGCCAGGTTTTGATGTTTGAACCGATAAAGTCCTGGGCTTCGAGCGGGAGGTGTGACAAGAGAGCTGTGAAGGTTTCGTTGATTTTATCTATAAGAAGGTTGATATCGAGATTCTTGAGTTTCTCGAAGAGAAGTGCGAGAGAGTCAATAAGGCTGTCTGCCGCAAAGTAGAGAAGTGTTCCGATTGTGCCGTAAAATATGAGTGTGAAAACAAGGGCAGAAATCGGACGCGGAATGTGGCATTTTTTTTCGAAAAAGCCTACGGGGTACTCGATTATCCTCGAAAAAACAAACGCAAGAATAAATGGTGCAAGCCACGGAAGGGCATATTTGAAGACAAACCACAGTCCTGCTATTCCGAGAAGTACATATAGAATTGTCAAGAAAAAATTGACGTGTTTGTTTTCTGACATCAAAAAACACCTTCCTTTTGAGTATATTATATATCATTGAAGGTGAAAATAAAAGGTTTTTTTTGCATATTAACAAAAAAGTAAAAATTGGGAAAAACTTTGTTTTTTTTGCTTGCATTGGAAGAGATAATGTGGTATGATAGTATCCGTCATACAAAAACAAATGCCCGCGAGGGAGGGATGTCGGTGAAGGATACGCATAAATATTATATAGTTCAGGATACGGCTCTTCCCGAGGTTTTAATCAAATGCGTAAAGGCGAAAAGCTACCTTGCTTCGGGTAAGGCGAAAACGGCAAACGAGGCATCGGCAATGGCTAATTTGAGCCGAAGTGCATTTTATAAATACAAGGACCTTATTTCACCGTTTGATGATCGCTCGCTCGGACACATTATCACGTTTTCAATGCTTCTGCGAGATGAGCCGGGCGTGCTCTCAAGAATCCTTGCTCACTTTGCGGCGTTTTCCGCAAATATCCTCACCATTAACCAGACGATACCGAGTGGCGGTCGCGCCCAGGTCGCGATTTCTGCCGAGACTGTGGGAATGAGTACGGATATGGACGACTTCATAGAGCTTGCAATGAAGATTGAGGGAGTTATTTCTTTCAAACCGCAGGCAGGTCAGTAAATAGTTATTACATAAAGGGAGATATATTATGAAAAAGATTGCTGTTTTGGGTTACGGTACGGTCGGTTCGGGCGTAGTTGACCTTATGGAGCAGAACGCAAAGTCAATCGCATCAAAAGTCGGGGAAGAAATCGAAGTAAAATACATAGTAGATATCCGCGATTTCTCAAACGACAAAAATGCGGCGAAATTCACAAAGGATTTTGCTGTAATAGAGAATGACCCCGAGGTTTGTGTTGTTGTTGAGACAATCGGCGGCGTAAATCCTGCTTATGATTTTACAAAGCGTGCGCTGCTTGCGGGAAAGAGCGTTGTAACATCCAATAAAGAGCTTGTCGCAAAACACGGCGCAGAGTTCTTTAAGATTGCAAAGGAAAAGAACGTAAACTACCTCTTTGAGGCATCCGTCGGCGGCGGTATTCCAGTTCTCCGCCCGATAGCACAGTGCCTTGCTGCAAATGAGATAGACGAAATTTACGGTATCCTCAATGGCACAACAAATTATATACTCACGCGTATGATAAAAGCGGGGCTTACTTTTGAGAAAGCTCTCGCAGAAGCACAGGAACTTGGATATGCAGAGCGTGACCCGAGCGCGGATATTGAAGGCCACGACGCTTGCCGCAAGATATGCATCCTTGCGTCTCTTGCATTCGGTCGCCACATTTATCCTGAGAACATTCCGACCGAAGGTATCACGAAGGTAACGCTCGAAGATGTCCGCCTCGCAGGCAAGGCAGGTAAAGTTATCCGTCTTCTTGGGCGTTGCAAGCTCGCTTGCGATGGAAAGGTCTATGCTTATGTCGGTCCGCACCTTGTTGATAAGTCATCTCCGACAGCTTCGGTAGAAGATGTATTCAATGCGATTACGGTACACGGAAATATGGTAGGAAATGTTATGTTCTACGGTCCGGGTGCAGGAAAGTTTCCGACAGCGAGCGCTGTTTGCGCCGATGTTATTGATGCGGTAAAGCATATCGAGAGCCGCAAGTACCTCGGTTGGGAAGATGCAGGGGCAGAGGCGGTTGCAGATATGTCTGATTTCAAGTCCTGCTACTACGTCCGTATCGACGGCGAGAACGCAAGAAGTGCAGCGACCCAGGTTTTTGCTGATATCGAATTTATTGACGATGAGTTGGCGGTTGCTTTTATAACAAAAGAACTCGCGCAGGCTGACTTTGAAGCAAAGCTTGCGTCACTTTCTGAAAGAGTGGATATCCTCTCACAGATGAGAGTGTTATAATGTAAAAAATAATTCTGAAAGGAAGAAAATATATGAGTCTTATAGTGCAAAAATTCGGTGGCTCGTCTGTTGCTAATACAGAGCGCGTGTTCAACGTAGCAGATATTGTTACAAGCACATACGCCGCAGGCAACGATGTCGTAGTAGTTGTTTCTGCTCAGGGCGACACGACTGACGACCTTATCGAAAAGGCAAAGGAGATTAACCCCAATCCTTCAAAGCGTGAGATGGATGTTCTCCTTGCAAATGGTGAGCAGATTTCAATGTCGCTTCTTGCTATGGCGATTGAAAAACTCGGTTACCCCGTAATCTCTCTCACGGGCTGGCAGGCAGGAATTCATACAGGTATGAACTACGGTGCTGCACGAATCAAGAAAATTGAAACAGAGCGCTTGAAGCTTGAGATTTCAAAGAGAAGAATCGTCATCGTTGCAGGATTTCAGGGAATCAACAAGTTTGATGACGTAACAACCCTCGGTCGTGGCGGCAGTGATACTTCAGCTGTTGCTCTTGCGGCGGCTCTCGGCGCTGACCTCTGCCAGATTTACACTGACGTTGACGGTGTTTATACTGCGGACCCGAGAAAGATTCCGACAGCAAAGAAGCTCGACGAAATTACTTATGACGAAATGCTTGAACTCGCATCCCTCGGAGCACAGGTTTTACATAACCGCTCCGTTGAGATGGGCAAGCGCTTTAATGTAGATATGGAGGTTATCTCCAGCTTCACCCGTAATCCGGGAACAAAAATTAAGGAGGCACACAAAGTGGAAAAAATGAATGTAAGCGGCGTAGCACGCGATATGGATATTGCTCAGATTTCTCTCGTAAATATGGCAGATGCTCCGGGCATCGCATATAAGGTATTCTCTCTTCTTGCAAATAAGGGTGTAAACGTTGATATCATCCTTCAGTCAATCGGCCGTGAGTCAAGCAAGGACATTGCTTTCACAGTTCCGAGCGGAGCTCTTGAGACTGCAAAGGCTCTTCTTGAAGAGAATAAGGAAAGCCTCGGATTTGAGACAATCAAGGTTCGCGAGGACCTCTGCAAGCTCTCTATCGTTGGCGCAGGTATGGTAAACAACCCCGGTGTTGCAGCAATGATGTTCGAGGCACTTTCAGCTGCTAACGTAAACATTGATATGATTTCAACAAGTGAAATCAAGGTTTCTGTTCTCATCAAGAAAGATGAGTCCGAGCGTGCAATGCGTGCAGTCCATGACAAGTTCTTTTAATAGATAAAAAGAAAAGCCTCCCGTACGATGATCACCGTACGGGAGGTTTTTGTTGTCTTAATTAAAGAATTTTGTAAAACCATAGTCAACCATAGAAAAGCCAAGGTAGTATTCGTTCAAGAGATATTCGGTGGTTTCGATTATGTCTGATGCAAACTCACCTGCGGTTGCTTCGCTCTTTTCCTGAGTGTAGGTGGCAGAAGTTGTTTCGGTTGTCGGACGCCATGCGTAGAAGTCAAGCGGAGCAAGGTATGTGTAGTTTTCGGGGTGGAGAAAAGCTGCCGCAACTATCTGAGCATTTCCGTCATTTATGCTCACGATAGCTTTCATTGAATCTTTTGCGGTTCCCATTCCCGCAAAGCAGATGGCTGCGGAAAAGACGGGAGTTTCGCTGTCGGTAAAACTCTCTTCGGTTGCTGAAAGAACGCCTGTTGAAGCTGAATAGCTGAGAACATAGCGGAAAGAGCCGTCTTCACTGTAAAGCGGAAGATAATAGGTGTGGAGAACTATGTCGCCGTCGGGTACTGCTTCGTATTTTCCGAATGTCGCGATAAAGTCGCGCAATGTTCGGTTGTAAACGAAGGTTTCTTCCGGAGATGTTACCTTAAGTTTGTCGTATATGTAACTGAATTCTTCGACCGTGAAAACTTTTTCGGAAACAAGCTTGTCGGCAAGTGTAGATGAGGAACCTTTCATTGCTGCGGAAAGTGCAGCGTAAGAAACCATAACAACATCAGAACGCATAAAGTTTTTTGTGTCAACGCTTATAGGCTGTATTTGTGTCTCAAGTGCAAGGTCAAAGGGGTTATCCCAGGTAAAGTCCTTACCGCTTCCGTCAGTGTATCCTAGAGCACGGAGAACAAAGGTGAAGTACATTGCGCTTGTTGCGTTGCCGCTTCCGAACTTGGTTGCAGACACGCCTTTTGTGAGACCGGTTGAATAAGCATACGCAACGTGCTTGTCAGCCCAGGACGGAACATCCGTAAAAGGGTGTGAGAAGTTGCCGTTGAGAGCGGCATCTTCTTTTCCGAGGAGACGGACGAGCATTACGAGAGCTTCGATACGAGTCGGTGCGCGGTCGAGGTCAAAGTCGGCATCTGAAACGCCTTTAAAGAGATTGAGTTCTTTAAGGTCAGCTGCAACGCTTTGCGGCAGTGAAAAGTTGCTTGGGTCAGACAAGTTTTCGGTTGTTGCCGCGGAAGCGACAAGGCTTAATGACATAATGAGCAAGAGAAGAATAGAAACAGCTTTTTTCATAAGATAGTCCTCCTTTGGTGGGTATATAGGTTACTTTATTTTTATAAGAAGAACGCGGCCACTGTTAACCTTTACCGTTGCAGTTTTACCGCGTAGGGGTTCGTTGCTTATTCCACACTGAAAATCAGGAGAAATTTCAGCGTTTTCGATCGGAAACTTTGCATTCTCAATTGTGATGCCGTGCGGTGTGCCATCGATATTGATGACCGAAAAATACGGGAAAGTATCGGGGATTGGTTTCGGGGCATCGTCAACAATCTCCATTTCGGAAAAGTCGTCAAGAAGTATGGCGCTTGCACCGTGTGAGTGAAGATGGAGAAGAATTGAGATGTTTCCGAGTGTGTGGTCAAGCCTTCCTCCGCAGACTCCGATTAAAAGGAAATCGGAAAATCCGCGCCTGAGCGCTTCTTTTGCGGCAAAGAAGGTGTCGGTGTCGTCTTTTTCACGAGGAAGGGCTATTGTTTCGCAGTCAGCGTGGGGATTTTCGTGGGAGTCAAAGTCTCCGACGATGAGGTTTGGCGAAACTCCGAGAGCTTCCGCATGAGAAAGACCGCCGTCGCAAAAAATATAAAAATCACTTTCGGAGAGAGCTTTCTTTATATTGCTATAATTTCTGATTTCGGCACTGCCGATAATTACACATCTTCTCACATAAAACACCTCGCCTTATAATTATAGCTTACCAAACAATGAAATACAAGGTAAAAAATTACTGCTTGTCATAAATCGGGTAAGAGTAAAATATAATTTGGTGAGATGAAATAAAAAGGAGAGAGTGCAATGGAGATTTTGCTTGATAAGAAGAAATGTGAGTATATGAAAAAAGTTGCCCAGGGGAGCACGATTCACGAGGAGAGTACGGAGATTATCGTTTCCGACAGAAGTCCTGATATTGCAAGAATTGTGAGAAGTTTCGGCAATGTGTTCGTTACGGACAAGGAGGCGAGAGAGGGCAAGGTGAATATAACGGGAAATGTGAAAGGTGTAGTCCTCTATATTGCGGAGAGTGAGAAATGCCTTCGCAAGATCGAAGTTTCAATGCCGTTCTTCCACATTTTTGATGCTGACGGAGTAACGCCGGATTCAAAGCTTAATATCCGCGCGCATCTTCGCTCGTTTGACGTAAGGGAAGTTAATCCGAGAAAGATTGCAGTACGCGCAAATATTGATGTTTCATATCGTGCATACGAAAGGGCAGAGCACGTCCTTTGCTGTGACGTTGCGGACAGAGAAGAGTACGGCATCTGCACAAGAAGTCGCGAGATTTACGGATACAGCCCGATTATAATGCGCGAAAAACACTTCTCCGTAAGCGACGATATCGAGCTTTCCGGAGAAGGGATGGAGATGAGCTCGATCCTTCTTGCCACCGCGACGCTTGTGCAGAATGAAACAAAGATTATAGGAAATAAATCAATTTTAAAGGGAATTGCTGACATAAGTTACGTATATGAAACAGAGGATGGAAGTATAAACTGCGACGAGTATGAGCTTCCGTTTTCACAGATTCTTGATATCGAAGGTATGGAAGAGACTCACGATCTTGAGATTGAGATTTCGGTATCGGGAATTGATTTTGACCCGCAGTATGATGCTTCGGGAAAGGCGAGATATATGACCGTCAGCATAACGGCTGATGCTCTTGCAACGGTATATGAAAAATATGAAGACAAAGTTCTTGACGATGTGTACAGTACGAAGTTTGAAACTGATGTAAAGTATAGTAGCTTAACAAGTGAGAAGTACATAACTCGCGAGGAGAAGAGAGTTCCTGTAACCGAAACGGTGCAGACGGGAAGCGGAGTAAGGAAAGTTCTTGATGTTTGTGTATCTGCATTTCCACCGGTTCGGAGACGAGAAGAGGAGCGCGAGTTTATTTCATCTGATGTGGCGATCACGGTTATGTATATAGGGGAGGATGACCTTGTTTACAGCGCATCTCGCCGCGTGCCGGTTGTATGCCCAATGGAGATATCTGAAAACCATGCGTATGAAGCTTCTTCGAAAATCCGTGGCAGGGGATATTCAATAGGAACGGGAAATGAGATTAATGTCCGCTTCTTTACTGATTTTGATATAACAGAAACGGAAATCGTGGCGATATCAGCAATTTCGGAAATTTCCGCGGATACGGAAAATCTTCGCCGGGGAGAAAGATCTCCGGGGGTAACGGTAAAGCGGGCAGAGCGTGAGTGCGATGTCTGGAGTCTTGCAAAGGAGCATGGCGCAACGGTAGAGGAAATCTGCATTGCAAACAATATTTCTGATTCCGATTATATAACGGAGGGAAGAATGATTCTCATTCCGAAACACAGATAAAATGCAGTCTTTTGTTACTTTTCTCAGTATGGCAATCGCAATATTCACGGCAGAGCTCGGTGACAAGACACAACTTTTTGTTATGGGGCTTGCGGCAAAAGAAAAAATGAGAAATGTCTTTTGGGGTATGAGCATTGCGATACTTATTTTAAACCTTATGGCTGTATATCTGGGTGTAATGCTTTCAAACTTTGTAAGGCCCGAGCTAATACGCCTTGTTTCGGGATTTGCTTTTCTGATATTTGCTTATCTTTCGCTCTCTGCCACCAAGGAAGAAGAAAAGACGGGAAAAGTACGGCGATTTGCGGTAATAAGTATCGCGGCGCTGTTCTTCATGGCGGAGCTTGGGGATAAGACACAGCTTTCCGTAATCGCGCTTGCGGCGCAGAATCCGCAGATGAGGATGTGGATTTTTCTCGGAGCAATGGCGGGCATGATGCTTGCCGACGGCATTGGAATTATCCTGGGTCTGAAACTCGGGAAGAAGTTGCCCGAAACATTTTTTCAAAGAGCCGCGTTCGCAATATTTGCACTCTTCGGAATAGTGTCAATCGGAGAAAGTATAGACCTGCTCATGCCGGGACGTGCGGCCATTCCGACACTTGTGATTGCCGCAGTATATCTCGTTCTCGTTTTCTTTGGAAGACGGAAGAGGTAATAAAAAACCGATGTGCATTTTGCACATCGGTTTTTGGTTAGGTTAAATATCAAGCTTTAAATCGCCTTCGCGAATCCAGCCGATTTTTCTGAAAATAAGACCGAGAATCCAACAGATGACAGCGGGGAGAATTATGTGAGTGAGAAGCATTCCTGCCCACTGCCATGCACCGATTGTGATGCCGCTGTTTACCCAGCCAGTGTATGTACCTATCTGACCGACAAGACCGCAGGTGCCCATACCTGAAGAAACTGCCGCACCGTTCATTTCAAGCTTGAAGATGCAGGTGGAAATCGGGCCCATAATTGCAGAGGTGAGAATCGGGGGAATCCAGATTCTCGGGTTCTTGACGATGTTGCCCATCTGGAGCATACTTGTTCCGAGACCTTGTGCAAGAACTCCGCCCCAGCGGTTTTCGCGGAAGCTCATAACGGCAAAACCAACCATCTGGGCACAGCAACCGGCAAGTGCCGCACCGCCTGCAAGACCTGTGAGTGAAAGGCCAGCGCAGATAGCCGCGCTCGAAATCGGGAGTGTGAGAGCAATACCGACAACAACTGCAACGATAATACCCATAAGGAACGGATGAAGCTGTGTTGCGTACATGATAAGCTCACCGAGCTTTGTGGCAGCAATGCCGATCGGCTCTGCAACAAGCATTGCGAAGAGGATGCCTGAGCAGATTGTGACAATCGGAGTGACGATGATGTCAAGCTTTGTTTCCTTGCTGACGACCTTTCCAAGCTCTGCCGCGACTATGGTAACGATAAGAACCGCAAAGGCGCCGCCTGCTCCTCCGAGCTGATTTGCCGCAACACCGACAGATGTAAGCGAGAAGAGGACAAGTGGGGGGCATTTGAGCGCGTAACCGATGGCGATTGCCATCGCTGCACCCTGAGCGCCCTTTGCAAAGTCGCCGACTTTGACAAGAACGTCAATCCCAAACTGCTGTCCTATCGTCGAGATGATAGTACCAATAAGGAGAGACGCAAAAAGACCTTGTGCCATGGCTCCGAGCGCATCTATAAAGTAGCGCTTGAGAGAAAACTCAATGTCCTTCCGCTTTAAAAAAGCTTTAAACTTTCCCAATTAAAAGACCTCCTATTTTGTCGAAACAAAAATTTTCTTTGGAGAATATTTTATCACAAATAGCTAAAATGTCAACATGAAATGAGTTGATTTTTTAAGTGGTTTTCTATATAATTAAACTTGTATAAAGATATAGGCTCGGGAGGGATATGTATGATAGTAATAGGAGAGAAGCTCAACAGTTCTATACCGTCTGTTTTTCGCGCATTCAGCGAAAAGGATGCAGAAGCCGTGCGTTCTCTTGCATCGCGTCAGCTTGAGGGAGGCGCGGAGTATCTTGATGTGAACGCCGCGGCGTGTATGGATGCCGAATTGGATACGCTTCTGTGGGCATCGCGTGAGGCATTGAGCCTCGGTGCGAAGCTTATGATAGATTCTCCTGACGGAGATATTATTGACCGTGCGTTATCAGAGCTTGATCTTTCCGATGTAATCGTAAACTCGGTTACGCTTGAGAGTGACCGTTTTGATAAGACGATGGATGCCGTGGTGCGCCACGGCGCAAAGATAGTTGCGCTTCCGATTGATGATTCAGGCATTCCGCAGGATGCAGAGAGCCGCATCGCGCTTTCGGAGGAGCTTATCGCAAAGATCAGAGAAAGAGGCATTCGCGATGAGGAAATCTTTCTTGATGTGCTTATTCAGACACTGGGTACGGATCACGAGTGTGGCCGCGTTGCGCTTGATACTATCCGCACGATCCGCGAAAAATATCCTGAAATACATATAATCGGAGGGCTTTCGAATGTTTCGTTCGGGCTTCCGAAGCGTGCAATTTTAAACGGTGCGTTCCTTACAGCTGCAATCACCTGCGGTCTTGATTCTGCGATTATGGACAGCGCGAATGCAGAGCTTCGCATGACTATGCGTGCAGCGCTTCTTGCAAACGGATATGATGAGTACTGCATGGATTATATCGACGCCTACCGCGAAATCTATCCTGAATAGGAGTTCTTGTTTATGAATAACAGCAAGAAAAAACAGATAATAATATATATTATTACGGTTGTGTTTTCGATTCTGTTCATCTTTGTGGGAAATGTCGTCTGCCGTCCTCTGCTTTTTGACAACGGCGACGAGATCTACTACCGCGCAAAGGTAGTTGAAATCAAGGACGTTGTTGAGGAGGAATACAGCCTTGATGACGGATATACGATGGTCAGCAGTAAAAGGATAATGTTTGATGCGCTCATAAAGAGTGGCCCGTACAAAGGCGACACGGTTGAGGTTTCGCAGGACGTTGATAATATGTACGCCTATCAGCCGCGTGATGTAAAGGTGGGAGATGAGGTGCTTATCTCACGCCCTGCATATGACTATGATATGATAGGCGAAGACCTTTCGGAAGAAGAGGTTGCCTGGGTGCTTATAGACCACAACCGCATTGGTAAAATTACGGTTCTTGTAGTCGCTTTCCTTCTCCTTATCGTAATAATAGGAAGGGCAAAAGGACTTTCTACGATACTGTCGCTCATATTTACCGTCCTTGCAATATTTATGGTTTATATACCGTCGATCCTCAAGGGATATAACGTTTATCTCATGACGGTCATTGTCAGCATTTTTGTCATCTTTATGAGTCTTATAATCATAAACGGCTGGAACAAGAAAACGCTGTGTGCGATATTCGGAAATGTTATGGGTGTCGCGATTGCAGGAGTTCTCGCAGCTATCGTAAGCTACACATGGGGACTTACGGGCGTTGTTGAGGAAGAGTATGTTCTTCTGTCACAGTATGAAACGCCGATAGACCTTCTCTCGCTTGTCTGGGGTGGCGTTGTAATAGGTGCCCTCGGTGCGATTATGGACGTTGCAATGTCAATCGCCTCCGCGATGAATGAGCTCAATGAAGAAATGCGCGACAAGACATTTGGAAGAATGCTTCGCTCGGGAATGAACATCGGTCGCGATGCAATCGGTACGATGACGAATACGCTCATTCTTGCCTATATCGGCGGTGCGCTTGCAACAGTGCTTCTCCTCGTTGCGTATAACAAGAACCTCTACTATCTGTTCAACCTTGAAATGATTATGGCAGAAATTCTCTCGGCGGTTGTCGGTAGCATCGGTATTCTCGCGGCAGTCCCTGCGACGGCGCTGTTCTCGGCGTATGTGTTCAACAGAGATAAAAAAGAATAATAAAAAACACGGTGCTTGGCACCGTGTTTTTTTATCTAAAGGTTTTTAAGTGCTTTTAGAAGCTCATCGGGAGTGTCGACGATTATTTCTGCACCTGCAGCTTCGAGAATGTTTTTATCACGGAATCCCCAAGAAACAGATATGCAGGGGATGTTTGTGTTTTTTGCGGTAGTGACGTCAACTTCCGAATCACCTATGTAAACTGCTTCATCGACAGTCTTTCCGATTTTTTTGAGTGCATACAGAATCATATCCGGTGCAGGCTTTTTAGGGAGAAAATCACAGTTTCCGAGTGCAAAATCGCAAGTTTCGGAGAAGAATTGATTATAAAGACCTTGTACCGCATCATCGTGCTTATTCGAAACTATTGCAAGCTTGCAGCCGCGAGCTTTAAGTTCGTCCAACGCTTCAAGCATTCCTGCGTATGGAGCAGTCTTGTTCGTTTTGTTTGTTTCGTAATGTGCTTTGAAGTCAGAAAGGGTTTTTTCGATGGTTTCCTCGTTTGCATTATCTCCGAGAGAACGGATGATGAGGTTTTTTGCACCGTTTCCGACAAAGTTGCGAACTTCGTCCAATGTGCGAAGCGGGAAACCGCCTTTTTTGAGAGCCGCGTTCACACTGTCACAAAGGTCGTCGAGTGTGTTGAGAATAGTACCGTCAAGGTCGAGAATAATTGCTGTTTTCATTTGGGGAAGTGTCTCCTTATTTCTGTTTGTAAGCTTTGCAAAAAGCGTTTATTGTGCATTCCTCACACTTCGGGCTTCTGGCGGTACAAACGGCACGGCCGTGCAGCACGAAACGATGGCAGAGGTCGTTCTGCTCATCAGGCGGAACAATCTTCTTCAGGTCAAACTCCACCTTTTTCGGGTCGCGGGAAGTTGTGAGCCCGAGCTTGTTTGAAATGCGGATGCAATGAGTATCTGCAACAACGGCAGGCTTTTTGTAAATATCACCGAGAATGAGGTTTGCGGTCTTGCGTCCGACACCGGGAAGCGTTAAAAGCTCTTCCATTGTGTCAGGAACGCATCCTTCGAATTTCTCGAGAAGCATATTTGCAGAGGCGCGGATGTCACGTGCCTTCATGCGGAAAACTCCGCAAGGGTGGACTATCTCCTCGAGCTCTGTTATGTCACACTCTGCGATGGAAGAAAGCGTGGGAAAGCGCGCAAAGAGTTTTCGCGTGACGATGTTGACTCTTGCATCGGTGCACTGCGCTGAAAGACGCGTGGCAAAGAGAAGCTCGTACGGTTCGCTGTATTCAAGAGAACACAGTGCTTCGGGATAAAGCTCTTTTAAACCATCTACGATGCCGAGGACTCTTTCTTTCTGTGTCATTTATGAAATCCTCTTTATTCTTCGGTATCGACATCAATTTTCTTCGTAAAGCGATTACGAAAGAAAAGAGTCTTTTTGTTGAGAAAGTATCCGATGCCGACGAGCACCGTGCTGACGGCAAGGAGAAAAACGAAAAGTTTTGTGAGGAAAGAAAAAAGATTTTTCATTGTATGTACTCCTTAATATCCTGTTACGGAATCATCAAGAGAATCATCGTTTTTGACCCAATCGTCAACGAGGACAATTGTATATTCGGTGGGAGTGTTGCGGATGACAACGCGCTCAATTCCCGCGTTTATAATCATTCTCTTGCACATAGCACAGGAGGAAGTGTTGGGGACAAGCTCTCCTGTCTTCATATCGCGACCGACGAGGTAAAGCGTTGAACCGAGCATCTCCGAGCGCGGAGCGGCGATTATTGCATTAGCTTCAGCGTGAACGCTTCTGCAGAGCTCGTAACGCTCGCCTCTTGGAATCTGGAGCTGTTCGCGGCGGCAGTAGCCGAGGTCACAGCAGTTGCAACGTCCACGTGGAGCACCTGTATAACCTGTTGAAATGATAGAGTCGTGGCGGACGATGATAGCTCCGAAGTTGCGACGAAGGCAAGTGCCTCGCTCAAGGACTGTCTCTGCGATGTCGAGATAGTAGTTGAATTTGTCTGTTCTCATAACTTACACCCCTTTTAATTGTTGAGTATCTTTCCGTCTGAAATTTCTATAATGCGCTCTGCGCGATTTGCTACGTTTTCGTCATGCGTGATAAGAACGATTGTTGAACCTTGCGAGTGCAGATTGTCGAGAATGCCAAGGATTTCACGGCCTGAATGCGAGTCGAGGTTACCGGTAGGCTCGTCGGCAAGAATGACCGATGGGCATCTGGTAAGAGCACGTGCGATTGCAACTCGCTGTTGTTGACCGCCTGACAGTTCGGACGGTCGGTGGTTTGCACGTTTTGAAAGGCCTACGTGCGCGAGTGCTTCAAGTGCAATCTTGCGACGCTCCTTCGGAGAAATTCCTGCATACATCATAGGAAGTTCCACGTTCTCGAGAGCCGATAACTTCGCAAGAAGATTGAACCCCTGGAAGATAAAGCCGATTTTCTTGTTGCGGATTTCGGAGAGTGCAGACTTTGAAAGTTTTGCAACATTCTCACCGCAAAGCTCATATGTGCCGCTCGTCTGTCGGTCAAGACAACCGAGGATGTTCATAAGTGTGCTCTTTCCTGAACCCGAGGAACCGATTATTGCAAGAAACTCGCCTTTTTTCACTTCGAGATTTATATCGGAAAGAGCATGTACATCTCCTTGTGGCATAGGGTATGTTTTTGTGAGGTTTGATAATTTGATCAAAGTGCAAACTCCTATCATAATGTAGTGCGTGCTTGACGCATATATGATATTGTCTGCGATTTTCTGTGGTTTAAACGTTCGATTTTACATTCGGTTTAAAGCCAAAGCCGAGGACTTCGTGAGTGTTTGTAACTATCATAAATGCACTGTCATCAGTCTCACGGACTATTTCTTTGAGAAGACCTATCTGATTTGGGTTTATTGCACACATAAGAAGCTTTCGCGGCTGATTTGTATATGCGCCCTCGCCTGTGAGAATAGTTGCACCGTGACCGAGTTTTTCAATGACAAGGCGACCAAGTTCTGATGCTTTTTCGCTTACAATGTAGGCAAGTTTGTCTGTTGCGAGACCGTAGAGAACAGCATCTGTCGCGATTGAAGCGGCATACATCTTGACTATTGCGAAGAGGATACTGTCCATGCTTTGGAAAGCCCATGCGCCGAGGAGAACGATAATTGTATCTGCAACAAGAACGAGATTTCCGATGGAAACGCCCGTGAATTTCTGCTTCGCAACGATGCCGACGATGTCCGTGCCTGCGGTACTGCCACCGCGAAGAAAGACAAGGCCGATACCTGCGCCCGTTCCGAGACCGCCGAATATTGCGCAGAGGAGAGTGTCCTGGGAGAGTGCGGGCAGCCAATTTTCGGTAATGCGCATAACAATGGAGAGAGTGACGGAGGCAAAAATTGTTTTAATCATGAATTTTCCGCCGATTCTCCAGATGCCGATGAGAAGAAACGGAATGTTGACAAGGAGAGTAAGAACACCCATGGAGATTTTGCCGCCGAAAAGATTAAAAAGAATAACGGAGATACCTGTGATTCCGCCCATGGCAATCTGCGTATCTCTTATGAAAAGGTTAAATGAAACCGAGAACAGTGCGGCGCCGAGGAAAATAAAAATGTAATCAATGATTGTTTTTTTGATATTGCTTTTCATTTGTGTTGTAAACCCCCGTAGTCTTGTGGTATAATTAAGTGTAAAGTTTGGTTTGCGGTATGCCAATTTTTGAAAAACATATACAATATAATAATACCATAATATCTGAATTATATCAAGCGCGAAAAGGAGAAGTAAAATGAAAATCAGGATAGAAAAAGCGTACAGCAACGGAGTTAAGCTTCCGTCGGGCGTAATCGAGATAGAAAACGGGAAATTAAATGGCTTTTCGGAAACGGGAGAAGACCTCGATCTCAGTGCATATACAGTATTTCCCGGCTTTATTGATATGCATACACACGGTGGTTGCGGCATAGAGGCAGTTTCGGCAAGCTTTGACGAGCTTGATATGATGTCACGTTTTTATGCCGAGAGCGGCGCCTGTGAGTTCTGCGCGACGACAGTTACTGAATCAATTGAGAATCTCGTAGCGGCAGAGCAGAGGATAGTCAAGCGAATGAAGGCAGGCACGAGCGGTGCCAATATCGCGGGTATCTACCTTGAAGGACCGTTTCTCTCGCACGAATTCAGAGGTGCGCATGAGGAAACTCTCCTTAAAACACCCACGCGAGAGGATATGGACAAGCTTATAGCGGCAGGAGAGGGTAATCTTCGCGTTATCGCGATTGCGCCTGAAATTGAGGGCGCGCTTTCTGCAATAGAATATTTTAAAGAAAAAGGCGTCAAAGTATCGCTCGGTCATTCGGGTGCGACATATGCCGAAGCTGCAGCAGGATTCTCTGCAGGCGGAAGTATTGCTGTACATACATACAACGCAATGCGCGGGCTCAATCATCGCGAGCCGGGTTTTCTCGGCGCAAGCCTTATCGCAGATGAAGCGTACGGCGAGATAATCTGTGACTTTCTCCACGTAGCACCCGAAGCGGTAAAGATTGCGCTCCGCTGTAAGGGACGCGACAAAATCGTGTTTATAACCGATTCAATAGTAACGGCAGGTCTTCCTGATGGTGAGTATCTCTCAGGTGCGCTTCCGGTTACTGTTAAGGATGGCGTTGCGAGAGCGCATAACGGTGCGCTTGCAGGCTCATCGCTCCGCATAAACCGTGCTTTTGCAAATGTTGTCGAAACATTGGGAGTATCGGTAGAGGATGCAATGCTCGGTGTTACGAAAAATCCGGCCGCGGCACTCGGCATGTA
>JAZQSI010000041.1:0-11999 GCA_045629985.1 Eubacteriales bacterium | reverse complement strand
CGCTTCAATCGGCGTCATGCCGCCTGCCACGCTTTCGGAAAGCGTGCCGTATGCCTCACTCCTCGAGAGTGTCGGGTATTTTTTGAAAAGCTCTGACCACGGACCTGTCATTCCGAGAGAATCTGTGATTCTCCTGATCTGTGCCGCGGCTCTTTCTCTACCGTTCATCAGATTTGGGTTTTCCGTTTCTTTTACTTCCTGCGAAGACGCCTCGCGCTCCATATACTGTGTGCGTGTGAGCCCTTCGCGCTCTGCGACCTTGTCGAGAAAATCGAGCTCGCGTTTGTATTTTGTATCGCGCTCTGCAACAACATGGTCGTAATTCATTCCCTTTTGTGCGAGGATGCGCGCCTCGTCAAGAGTTATGCGCTTCTCCTCACCGTTATATTTAATTGTAAGCGTTTCCGCTTCTTCTTCGACGGTATGGTTGTCGTCGAAGCTTTCTTCTTCGGAAATTTCGTTGCTTTCGAATAGTTTTTCCGGAAGCTCCATTTCCTGCTCTTCTGTTTTGTTGGTTTCATCAAACACGTCTGAGCACCTCCGTTTGAAATTTTCTTCTTCGGGCAAAGCTTTCGGAGCATTGTCGTAATCTTCATCTTTCGGTTCTGCCTGCCGTCTTTTGCGCGCTAAAGCGGCAAGCTCTCTTCCGCACATATTCTGCCTCATTCATTGCCCGAGATTTCAAAAAACTTTGCAGAAAACACTTCGCAACGTGCGCTTGCAAGGCTTTCTGCCGTTTTTTGAAGTCACTTTTTCTCTGTGACGCTGTACATTATAGCACTGATTTATTTTTTGGTATGACAACTTTTTGACAACTTTTTGACAAAATTTTCCATTTTTTGCAAATTTTCAAATTTTTTTCAAATTGACAGTTGACAATCTTCAAAATATGTATTATAATAACAAAGCTTCGTTTTGAAGTGAGATATGGCGGTGTAGCTCAGTTGGCTAGAGCATTCGGTTCATACCCGAACGGTCACTGGTTCAAGTCCAGCCGCCGCTACCATGGCAGGACGAAAATCCTGCCGAATCTCGGCCCGTTGGTCAAGCGGTTAAGACACCGCCCTTTCACGGCGGTAACAGGAGTTCGATTCTCCTACGGGTCACCATAAAAAGCACTTGCATATGCAAGTGCTTTTTATTTTCCATGTAAAAATACCGTTGCCGAAGCAACGGTATTTTTGTTTACTTATTACTTATACATCGGGCCGTAGACTTCGCAAGCGCGGAAGTCTGCGCCTTCCTTATCCATGCCGAAAGCATTCCATGCCGCCGGACGGAAGATGTCTTTAGTCGGGACGTTGTGCATACATACAGGGATTCGGAGCATCGAGCAAAGCGTAATGAGGTCAGCACCTACGTGGCCGTAAGAGATTGCGCCGTGGTTTGCACCCCAATTATTCATAACGGAGTATGCATTCTCGAATGCGCTTCCCGAAACGCCGTCGCAGCGCGGTGCAAACCAGGTGCACGGCCAGGTCGGGTTTGTTCTCTCCATAAGTGTATCGGAAACCTCATCTGGGAGATTTACCGTCCAGCCCTCTGCAATCTGCATAACTGGTCCGAGACCCTTTACGAGATTGAGGCGAATCATAGTGACGGGCATTTCCGCACGTGTCGTGAAGTGGGAAGAGAAACCGCCACCGCGGAAGTTGTCGTATCCCGCTTCGCACCATACGGTGGCATCGGTCATCTTCTTTATATCCTCATCCGTGACATCCCACCACTGCTTCATGGTAGCGTTGCCGTTCTCATCACGGCACTCGCCACAAGCGTCAAGGCAAGCCGCACCTGAGTTTAGAAGGTGGATGATTCCGCCGTTTTCTTTTGCCTTACCCTCGAAGTTATAACCGGTTACACGGCTTACTGCTTCAGGCGACCAATATGTTCTGACATCCGCAAAAATCTGTGCGCGGTTTGTGAGAAGCTTCATAAAGAGCATGCTGATACCGTTGAGAACGTCGTTCTCGGTTGCGAGGACAATCGGTTCTTTCTTTCCCTCGAAGTCAAACGACGAGTTGAGAATTGCTTCGGGGTAGTCACAGTTCGGCCAATGGTCCGTCCACTGGCGCTGACCCTGAAAGCCCGCGCAGATTGCGTTATGACCGAGCTTTTCTTCTTCAAAACCATCGGGAAGCTCGGGATTACCCATAATGAGGTCTTTTATGATGCAGTACATTTTAATTGTAAATTCCCACTGCGCATCTTTCTCCTCGCGCGAGAATTTTACCGAATCGGGGTTATCGTCTCTTCCCTCTTTGCAATGCTCGCGAGTCCAAGCAAGAGCACGCTCAACCTCTGCCTTATTATAAATTCCCTCTTCCATGCGACGGAGAACTTCAACCTCGTCAACCGACTCAACGCGGAGACCGAGGTATTCTTCCATAAATGCCTGGTCCATAATCGAACCACCGATACCCATACATACCGAGCCAATCTGGAGATAGGACTTTCCGCGCATTGTTGCAACGGCAACAGCCGCGCGACCGAAACGAAGAAGTTTTTCCTTTACGTCTTCGGGGATATTTGTAACATCATCGCGGTCCTGAACCTCGTGACCGTAGATTCCGAAAGCAGGAAGTCCTTTCTGTGCGTGAGTAGCGAGAACGGATGCGAGATAAACCGCGCCCGGACGCTCCGTACCGTTAAAGCCCCATACGCCCTTTATTGTCATCGGGTCTGTATCCATAGTCTCCGAGCCGTAGCACCAGCAGGGTGTAACGGTGAGCGTAATGTCAACGCCCTCGCGGCGGAACTTTTCAGCGCACGCCGCAGACTCGGGAACGCGACCGATTGTGGAATCCGCGATGACTACCTTTACAGGCTCGCCGTTTGAATAACGAAGATTTTCTTCAAAAAGCTTTTTTGCAGCCTTTGCCATTCCCATAGTCTGGTCCTCGAGACTGTCACGGAGCTTGAGCGCACCGCCTCGGCCGTCGATAACGGGTCTGATACCGATTACGGGGTATCCTCCGATAAGTGTTTTATTTGCCACGAAAATCATCTCCTATTGTCAGTTTATACTGTAATTATACCATTGACTTTCTTAAAATACTTGAGTTATAATGGTAAAAAGTATAAGAATTTTACTTCGAAAGGGATATTTTTATGAATTCCTTAATATATCAGGAAGTTGCTCAGCGCGGAACAAGCGATTTCCCGATTGAATACTACTCCGTAACAGAAAAACACCCCCGTTACCATATGCAGTTACATTGGCATAAGGACATCGAGCTTATGAGGGTTACGAAAGGTCGGCTTGAGTGCGCAATCGGCGACCTTCCCTTCACGCTTGACCCGGGAGACGGTATGTACATCCCGAGCGACCTCACCCACAGCGCGGTACCGTATGACTGCGAGTATGAATGCGCCGTATTTTCCCCGTCGATGCTCTACTCTACGCAAAGAATACGGTCGGTTGTAAAATCGCAGATTCTCTCCCCCGTAAAATTCTCCCGTAATGCCGAGATTGACAATATCTTTGACGGACTGATTACCCGTAAGAACGGATATGAATTTGATATTGCAAGCTCGCTTTATAAACTCGCGCATCTCGCTCTTTCCGAGCAGTCACGAATAACTACTCCGGCAAACGGAAAGGCCGAAAGAATAAAGCCCGCGCTTTACTATATCCGCAAGAACTTCAACGAAAAAATATCGCTTGAAAACCTTGCCGCAGAGTGCGGTATGAGCCAGAATTATTTCTGCAAGCTCTTCCGCGATGTAACAGGTGAAACGCCCGTCGAATACATAACCACCTACCGCCTTGAGATGGCATCCGAAATGCTTCTTTCGGGTGCAAAGGTGACGGACGTTGCCTTTGAATGCGGTTTTAACGATTTAAGTTATTTTATACACATATTCAAAAAAAACCTCGGCATTTCCCCAAAACAATACGCAAAAACACAGTAATAAGCCCCCCGTATATGAAGTGAACTCAAAGTTTAGGCAAAAAAAGAAAAAGTCCGTACACTTTCGTGTACGGACTTTTTGGCGGAGACGGAACTCTGCCATTCATATGCACAATATAAAAACAATACCCCTGCGAAAAGCAGGGGCAAGGCAAAAAAGTGACTGTACGTTTAGTTTAGATTAAGTTAACGTGAAGAATTTTTCATTGGTAATATTTGCATATGGTGTCGTATTCATATGAATTGCCACCTATTCTGGTTACACTTCCAACTCCGTCCAACATACTGTCAGAACCATCGTTTACAAACATAATACCCCATTCATCATCAACGGCTCCACTTGTGATAAAATAAACGATGCCATCTGATTTGCGTGCATATATGAACTCTTGGCTTTCGTCAAATTCTGCAAAGGAAATTTCGCATATTGGTTCATATTTGCTGTTATAAAGTATAATTTTACCGTCTTTTGCCTTGGCTGAATGAAATTCCAAATCCTTGATAATTTCATTTATTTTTCTGAAATATCGCTCTTGTTCATTGATGTTATTTATATAGTCTCCGGAATTATCATTTGAAATTGTATATTGCAAACCTATTCCTGCCGTAAAGCATATAATCAGACACAGCGGAAGGCAAATGATAAAAGATAAAATAAAAGGGAGGATAAATTTTTTCATATGATTTCTCCTTTAACTTAAAATCTTACAGTATCTCCGTATAATAAATCATAAAGCCACAGCATATTGTTCTTTTCATAATAATATTTTACGCCTGCCCAGCGTGCCCTAACATCCCATTCTTCATCCTTTCGTATTTCACCTTTTCCAGTAAAATACGGAAGAATTAGTGTCCCGGCTTGTGCAAGCGCGCCACTGAAGTAACCAGAAACTTTTTTTGACTCTAAAAAATAAGCCCAGGTAAAATTACCAGCTTCATTTTTGTTGTACAAAACTCCGTTTATAAGGTATAGTGTCTTTTCATCAAGTTTCAGTTTGAAATCCAGGTCTCCGTCAATGGACTGGGTAAGAACTCGTAAAATATGTGTAGGGTTTTCATTCGCCTCATCAATTAGATCCAGAAATTTTCCTTTCTAATTATAATTTATTTGTATTGTTTTTGCAATAAAAATCAGATGCTCTGCGCACGCGGAGATTCCATTATGAATCGCGCACAAATTCATAATCGGTACACTCCAAGAACATCTCTGTTATAAATTATAGCACTTATTTAATTCCGTGCTTGACAAGATTTTGACACCTTTTTATAGCAAAAAATCACCCCTTGCGGCCGAAACCGCAAGGGGTGATTTTTCATTTTACCAGGATTTCAAGTATTCTTCCTGCTCTTTTGAGAGCGAATCTATTTTTATTCCGCAAGCTGAAAGCTTTTCCCTTGCAACGAGGGTGTCTATCTCACGTGGGACATCATAAAGCCCTGGCGCAAGCTTTTCGGGAAGACGTGCGATATGCTCCATCATAAGTGCCTGAACGGCAAAGCTCATATCCATAATCTCTGCAGGGTGCCCGTTTCCTGCCGCGAGGTTTACGAGGCGGCCTTCACCGAGAAGATTCAAAATTCTGCCGTCTTTCATAACGTAGCCCTCAATGTTCGGTTTTCTCTCCGAAACAGAAACTGCAAGTGACTTGAGATCGTTCTTATTTATCTCGCAGTCAAAATGGCCTGCGTTGGCAAGGAGAACTCCATCCTTCATCTTTTCCATATGGCGACGGAGAATTATATCGCGGCAACCGGTAGTTGTGACGAAGATATCGCCGACTTCCGCCGCTTCGTCCATACTCATTACAGAGTATCCTTCAGCATATGCTTCAAGAGCGCGGAACGGGTCTGCCTCGCAAATTATGACATTTGCGCCAAGACCCTTTGCACGAAGCGCAACGCCGCGTCCGCAGAAGCCGTAGCCCGCTACAACAACTTTCTTGCCTGCAATGAAGCAGTTTGTCGTATTCATAATCGCATCCCAGACGGACTGTCCCGTTCCGTGGCGATTGTCGAAAAGGTGCTTGCACTTTGCATCATTGACTGCAAACATCGGGAAATTAAGCTCTCCCGCTTTTGCTCGTGCCGCAAGACGTGCAACGCCCGTTGTTGTTTCTTCACATCCACCGAGAAGGTTTTCTCCGAGCTCGGGATGTGCACCATGGAGAATTGCGACGAGGTCTCCGCCGTCGTCTATCATTATATCAGGCTTGCACTTGAGCGTTTCGGTGAGGTGCGCCGTATATTCCTCTTCATTTACGCCGCGGATGGCAAAAGTTTCAATACCGAGTGTTGCAAGTGCCGCCGCAATATCGTCCTGCGTGGAAAGCGGGTTACATCCCGTTGCAAAAACCTTTGCACCGCCTGCAGCAAGAGTGAGCGCGAGATACGCGGTCTTTGCCTCAAGATGAATTGACATTGCAATCGTCTTACCCTCAAACGGACGTTCTTTTGAAAACCTCTCTCCGATGGCCGAGAGCACAGGCATATATGACTTTACCCAGTTAATTTTTTTAAGTCCCGACTCTGCGAGACTCATATCTTTTACAATACTCATTAAATATCAACTCCTGTATTTAGGATACACTATTTTCTGCCATTTTTCAACATCGTAAATTTAAAAATAAATTTACATAAATATCTTTCTTATCATATTAAAATATGATATACTAAAATAGATTAGTTTTGTTTAAATTTTCGAAAGGAATTGATATATATGGGTCTCGTTTCAAAAATCTTCGGAACACGAAGTGATAGAGAAATCAAAAAGATTCTTCCGCTCGTTGAGAAGACTGAAAGTTTAGCTGATGAGATGCGCACGCTCTCCGATGCCGAGCTTACCGAGAAAACAACAGAATTCAAGTCGCGACTTGCAGGCGGAGAAAGCCTTGACGACCTTCTCCCCGAGGCATTTGCAACCATCCGTGAAGCCGCTTTCCGCGTTCTCGGGCTCTACGCTTTCCGCGTTCAGCTCATCGGCGGCATCGTTCTTCATCAGGGTCGAATTGCCGAAATGAAGACGGGTGAAGGTAAAACCCTCGTTGCAATCTTCCCTGCTTACTTAAACGCACTCACGGGTGAGGGCGTTCACATCGTCACAGTCAATGACTACCTTGCAAAATATCAGGGCGAGCTTATGGGCAGAGTTTTCCGTTTCCTCGGGCTCTCCGTCGGCATCATTGTCCACGGTCTTACTCACGAGGAGAGATACGCCGCTCACCACTCCGACATCACCTACGGCACGAACAACGAGCTCGGATTTGACTATCTCCGCGACAATATGGCTCTTTATAAGGAGCGCATGGTTGGAAGAAGCAACCACGCGTTTGCAATTGTTGACGAGGTTGACTCTATCTTGATTGATGAAGCGCGTACTCCGCTCATTATTTCAGGTCAGGGAGAAAAACCGACTCACATATACCGCGAAGCGGACCGTTTTGCCGCATCGCTTCGCAAGATTGTTGTTGCATCGGTTGACAACAAGGAAGAAAACGACAACGCAGACGGCGACTATATTGTTGACGAAAAGCACAGAAGCGCAACACTCACGGCATCGGGCATTGCAAAGGCAGAACGTGCTTTCGGTATAGAGAATCTCTCCGACCCCGAAAACGCAGAGCTCTTCCACCACATCAATCAGGCTATCCGCGCCCGCGGAATCATGAAGCGCGATATCGACTACGTAGTCCGCGATAACGAAATTATAATCGTTGACGAATTTACAGGCCGTCTTATGATAGGCAGAAGATACTCCGAGGGCCTCCATCAGGCGATTGAGGCAAAGGAAGGCGTAGATATCCAGAACGAGAGCAAAACTCTTGCAACAATCACCTTCCAGAACTACTTCAGAATGTACGACAAGCTCTCAGGCATGACAGGTACGGCACTCACGGAAGAGGTTGAGTTTGAATCCATCTACAACCTCGACGTTATAGAAATTCCCACCAACCGCCCGATGATACGCCGCGACCTTACCGATGCGGTATATAAATCAGAGGCAGGAAAGTTCCGCGCAGTTATAGCGCAGATTCGCGAATGTAACGCAAAAGGACAGCCCGTTCTCGTCGGCACTGTTTCGATTGAGAAGAGTGAGCTTGTTTCCGCACTTCTTAAGCGCGAAAAAATCGAGCATGTTGTACTTAACGCAAAGCACCACGAGATGGAAGCTCAGATTGTCGCGCAGGCAGGTAAGCTCGGCGCGGTCACGATTGCGACCAATATGGCAGGACGCGGTACCGACATTATGCTCGGCGGTAATGCAGATTTTCTCGCAAAAAGCGACCTTCGAAAGACAGGCATGGACGAAAGCCTCATAGTTGATGCAGGTGGCTCTACTCCGACAAACGATCCCGAGATTCTCGAAGCTCGTGCAAGGTATAAGGAGCTTTATGCAAAATACAAGGCAGTCTGCGACGAAGAAGCAGAAAAGGTCCGCGCAGCAGGCGGTCTCTTCATCATCGGTACTGAGCGACATGAATCGCGCCGTATTGATAACCAGCTTCGCGGCCGAAGCGGACGTCAGGGCGACCCCGGCGCATCCCGCTTCTACCTCTCTCTTGAAGACGATATTATGCGTCTTTTCGGTTCAGAGCGCATTATGGGCATGATGAACGCTCTCGGCATCGACGAGGATACCCCCATTGACCAGAAGATGCTCACTACCGCAATCGAAAACGCGCAGAAGAATGTTGAGTCAAGAAACTTCGCGGCTCGAAAGAGCGTTCTTGAATACGATGACGTTATCAACACACAGAGAAACGTTATCTACGGTCAGCGCCAGTCTGTCATTGACGGTCGCGATATTCGCGACACCATAAAGAAAATGATTTCTGACACAGTATCCGCAGCAGTTTCCGATACTCTCGGTGAAGAAACTTATGTCCAGACAGAGCATCTTGACATCATCAGAAACCGCTTCCGCGGAATCTTCCTCACAGACGAAGATCTCCGCATGACGCGCGATGAGCTTGACCGCGTTGACTATAATGCAGACGACCTTATAAGCGACGTTCTTGAAATTGCAGAGCGTGTATATGCCGCGCGTGAAGAGGAGTTCACCTCCGAGCGTATGCGTGAGATTGAACGCATCATTCTTCTTCAGAATGTTGACGAAAATTGGATGGAGCATATTGATGCAATGAGCGACCTTCGCCGCGGTATCGGTCTTCGCGCTTATGCACAGCACGACCCGATTATCGTTTACAAGAACGAAGGCTTTGATATGTTTGAAGAGATGATTTCTACCATCCGAGAGAACACGGTACGAATGATTTTCACTCTCCGACTCCGCAGTGAAAGTGACATGCAGAGACGCGAGGTTGCGAAAATCACGGGCACGAACAGCGGTGGCGAAGAGGTGAAAAAATCTCCGCGCCGTGTTGAAAAGAAGGTCGGACGCAACGACCCTTGCCCCTGCGGCAGCGGCAAAAAATACAAAAAATGCTGCGGCATCAATGAATAGCAATTTCCCGGAGGATAAAGAAAATGAAAGGATATAAAAAGTTTATACGGCAGACCGTGGCGCTTGCTCTTTCTATGTGCTTTGTGTTGCAGGTCTCTGCCTTTTCATACGACGATATGTCAGCCGCGCTTTCTATCTCAAACTATGAGATTACACAAGTTGCGCCGGATTCAAACCACATTTCTCTTACGGCGTGGAATTCAAGCGGGCAGCAGAACATAAACGCAATAGAGTTTGACCCCCAAAACCCCTACACCTCTCTCCGTGCAGGAAAGAGCGCAGGATATGTTTACAGCGTACAGACCGTAAACACCATTGCAAACAATATGAGCAACCTTGACGGCGATGTTGCCGTTGCCGCGGTAAACGGTGACTTTTTCGACTTCGGTGTCGGCGTTCCTCACGGTATTTTTATCGACGAAGGCGTTATTCTTTCCACACCGCCGCAGTATTATGCCGCTTTCGGCCTTACCTATGACAACGAGCCGTTTATAGTCCGCCACGGCACGATTCTTGATAAGGAATTCCGCATAAACGGCATCCTTTGCGACATCACGGGCATCAACAACGCTCACGCAAAGGGCAAAGACTCTCTTATGCTCTACACCGCAGACTACGCCCGCGGCACAAAGACGGGAACAGAGGCCTACGAGCTTCGTTGCCGCGTTGACTCGGGCGAGGTACGTCACGGTGACACGCTCCGCTTCACCGTTGAAGAAGTCTTCGATGCTGTCGGAAACACAACTCTCGGAGAAGGCTACATTGTCCTTTCCGCGCAGGGAAGCAGAATAGACGACCTCAAGAAGCTCGCGGTAGGCGAGACCTTTGAGATAAACTTCCGTTTCAACGAATTCTGGTCGAACGTCAAGTTTGCCGTTGGCGGAATTGAACTTCTCCTCAAGGACGGAGAAGTTTACAGCACGGCAGACACGGCACACCAGCCGCGCACATCTATCGGTATCCGTCCTGACGGCACGGTTGTTATGGCAACATTCGACGGACGTCAAAAGAACTCTGTCGGTATGACCTACCAGACAGCCGCCGAGGCCATGCTCGCGCTCGGTTGTGTTGACGCTCTCAACCTCGACGGTGGCGGCAGTACCACATTCGTTTTAAGACAACCGGGTTATGAAAAAACCGATGTTGTAAACAAAATCTCGGGTTCAAGCCCGCGTCAGGTTGCAAACGCGCTTGTACTTATGAACACCGCACCTACAATGGCCCCGACTCACCTCTCACTTTCTCCGAAGATCCGTGAGGTTCTCATCGGCGGAACATACGACTTTGACGTTGTCGGCGCATACGATGAAAACTTCAAGCCGTCAAAGGTTTCGGAGTACATCGAATGGTACACCGACTCTATCGGCGGAATTGATGAGGAAGGCTCATTCTATGCCGCAGAGCCCGGCACATTTACAGTTGATGCTTTTGACGAAACAGCATACGGAACCTCACATATCACGGTGCATGACCGCATCGACGAAATAAAAACTAACCGCACTTCAATAACAGCAAAAGCAGGCGAAACAATTACTCTTTCCGCAACCGCAGTGGTTGACGGCAAGGAGATAGAATCAACTCCCGACCTTTTCGCGTGGGATGTACCTGAAGAAGTCGGCTTCTTCACAGAACCGAGTGTGCTCACCTTGTCCGAAACTGCAGTTCCGGGAGAAGCTACAATAAGCTACGGTGATGTGTCAGCTTTCGTTGCAATCGAACTTGATACTCCTGAATTGCCGGAAGAAGAGCCAGTTCCGGAAATCCCTCCGCGCCCGATTACGGAATTTGAGGGTGATGCGGTTTCCTTTGTCCCCGTCGGTATCAGCACTAAAGTAGCTCCCAACTGGAAATACGAAACTGCAAAAGAACTTGTGTATGACGGTCTCCGTTCACTCAAGGTTTATTATAACTTCCTCAACACCGAAGGTTCTGTCGGTTCATATTATATGATTTCTCCTGAATCTGCCGACAACTCCGCATTCAAGATTTCAGAGCTTCCGAAGAAAATCGGTATGTTCGTTTATGGTGACGGAAGTGGCGTTGAGCTCCGCTCGATTTTAGAAGGCGTATCAGGTAAGCAGTACCACCTCTCCTACGGCAAAATTGAGCATACGGGCTGGCAGTATATGTACGTAGCCATCCCTGAAGAAATAGAAGAAGAGGTTTATATCAAAGTTCCTGTTCACCTTGTCTCAAACCCGGAAAAGCTCACCCAGGGTTGCCTCTGGTTTGACAAGATGCGCGCAGTCTATTCCGACATTGATGACGACCTCGCAGCTCCATACATCACAAAGGCATGGCCTGATGACGGAATGCTGACATACGGCAGAACACCGTCTCTCGGCATCATCCTTGCTGACGTTGCATCAAAAATTGTTCCCGAATCAATCGAGCTCGTTGTCAACGGCTGGGATTGCCCCGACCGCACGTTTGACGAAACGACGGGCAAGGTTGCATACGCAATTAAACTCCCGCTAAAGGACGGTTTCCACACGGTCTCAATCCGTGCGCGCGACGAGGCCGGAAACCTCCTCGCAAAGGAATGGAAATTTGAGGTAAGATAAATGTTTGAAAAAAGAATTTCCGCACTCCGCGAAAAGCTCTCGGAAAATTCTCTCTCCGCATAC